>NZ_JBMDIY010000015.1:0-124517 GCF_057808895.1 Flavobacterium sp. FG68 | reverse complement strand
GAACGTTTGAACCGCTGGATTATTAAAAATTATAGAAAAATCAAACGTTCCTATGGAACGCAAAACATAATAAAATATAATTTTTCTACCAACGAGATGTTCCTACGGAACAAAGAAATACATGAAATAAAAAAACCGTTAAGAATTATACTTAACGGTTTTTTTTATGATTTAAATCTTTATTTCGAATTCAATAATTTCTCTAAATAAGATATTTTTTCTCTTTCAGATTCTAATAAACGTTCATATAAACTTTTATTTTGTTCTACAGATTCCATTAATTTATCAAGCGGATTAAAATTGCACGTATTGTAATTTCCAACAGTTCCTTGACTATTATCGTAAAAAGTATTAAAATAAGTAAACACTGCTTCTTCAGAGAAATTTTTAATTGCTTCCACGCTCAAGCCCAAAACTTTTGCAATTTCAATCAATTTTTCTTCATCAACTGTTTCGCTGTTTTCAATTGCAGAAATCGTTTGCTGGCTGGTTCCTAAAGCTTGTGCAAGTGCTTCTTGCTTCATGTCTTTTAGTTCACGAAGACGGCTTATTTTTCGCCCTATATGGTGTGATCTTGTTTGTGTGCTCATAATTCAAAGATAATAATTTGAAGTAAAAAAATAAAAAATATGTATGATACTAGATTTTTCAAGTACGATACTGATAAAATGCTCCGTTTCCAGAATTGGGCAAATTTACATTATTAGCAAAAATACAATTTTTCAGACAAATTATTTTAAAATAAAAAAACCGTTAAGAATAAACTTAACGGCTTTTTTTTTTGTCTTTAAAATGCTAATCTCCTATTTTTTCCAGAACCGGAATATCATCCATTTTTTGTAAACGTTCTACAAGTCCTTCCTTTGCCTCTGCTAATTCCTGCTCGGCTTTGCCTAATTCTTTATACCACTCTTCTTTTCCAGATTCTGAGCTTTCTATTTTGCGCATAATCTCATAAATTTCGCCTTCGGCTTCCATCACCTTTAGGCGTTTATAGTACGTCAGGCTTTCGGTCATGTGTGCCAGTGCAATCATTGCCGTTAAAAAAGGATGATTGTTGGTTACGTTTACATCTCTGATTTTTCCGTGTTCGAGTTCGACTTTTAAAGCAAAGGCAAATTCTTCCATATTAAAATCGGCATGTTTGCTTTCTGGGTTCAAATAAGCCTTAATTGCTTCGACATTATCCATTGTCGAAAGATCAACATCGGTTTGTTTTCCGTCTAGTAAATCTTTGTAAACCACATTTGCCACGGCTCTTGCTTCGGCAATTGTTGGATCGTTTTCGGGATTTTCGAAATCACGTGTTGTCCAATCCCAGTTTTCCGGATGAACAGGCTTGATGTATTTTTCACAAAAATCTGTTACATCGTTTTTCAAACTTACCATTTCGTCTTGTCGTTTAATGTAAACGTCCTGGTAAGCTCCGCTTTTAGTTCCCATAATTTGATATTTTTAAAAGATAAACGACACATTTACCGAGATATATGTGCCGTTTTAATTTCGTTCTTATTTTACTGAATCCTAGTGTTACACACTTCTTCTTCCGCTTATCAGCGAAATAATAAACAACACTAAGAATATGAAAAATAAAATTTTTGCTATACTAGCGGCTCCAGCGGCAATTCCACCAAAACCAAATATTCCCGCAATAATTGCCAGAATAATAAATATGACTGTCCATCGTAACATAATAATTGATTTTTAGTTAATACTGATTTTGTTTGTTTTTAAACTTTATGCTTTTGAAAGAGGTGCATTAACTCTTAGATTTTAATTACAGTAAACTGACCTGATAATTTTCAATCAGTTCTGCAAAGGCGCTTTCGCTTCTTGAAAAGTATTTTTTTGTGCTTCGGCTCTTTTTTACTTTATCAAAATAGGGCTGAATCGATCCGTCTTCATAAGTTGTGACCAACAAGGGATGAACGTAATAATTCTTGCACACATTTCTTGTGTTTCCAAGCGCTTCTGCTGTGGCATCATAAGCCTGAACAATGTTTCTTTTGATTTCTTTTTCGTCTGATGTAACGCCTAGTTCCATTAAACTTTCAAAGAATATAATTGAGGCGGCCCAGGTTCTAAAGTCTTTGGCACTGAAATATTCGCCCGATATATTGTGCAGATATTCATTGACCATATGACTGTCTAAAACCTTTCTTTCGCCGTTTTTATCGTAATATTTAAAAACTTCCCAACCCGGAATTTCCTCACAGCGGCTTACCAGTTTAATCAATTGTTTGTTTCTTGTGGTAATGGTGTGCTGTTTTCCTTTTTTTCCGATGAATTCAAATCGGAGGGAATTTTTATTGATGTTGATGTGTCTTTTTCGTAAAGTCGAAAGTCCGTACGATTTGTTGTCTTTCGCGTATTTTTCATTTCCAATTCGGATATGCGTTTCTTCCATTAACCGAATCACAAGTGCAATTACTTTTTCTTTCGACCATTCTTTTTGTTCTAAATCGATATCCACTTGTTTTCGTATAGAAGGAAGCTTTTGTCCGAATTCTGCAATTTTGTAAAACTTGGTTTGATTTCGAATTAAATTCCATTTTGGATGATACCTATATTGTTTTCTGTTTTTAACATCTAAACCTACCGCTTGTAAATGTCCGTTTGATAAGTCGGATATCTTTACATTTACCCATGCCGGCGGTAAAACCAGGCTGTTAAAACGCTTTATTTCGCTTTTTTGCTTAATACAGCGTCCGTTTTTTTTATAAATAAAACCATCATCTCCCTGGCATCTTTCAATTGGTAAATTTTGATTGTTTACATAAACTAATTCTAATTTTTCTAACACCAAATGCGGTGTTTTAATTAGTTGTGTCATTAGTTTTTGGGTTCTGGCGGTATTCATGTTCGTTTTTCTTTTTTTTTGCCGCAGATTTCACAGATTCAAAGATTTTTCCTTTTTCATTCTTTTCATCTCCATAATCTTAGAGAATCTGCGAAATCTGCGGTATTTATTTTAATTAGTTCTGAGTGATTTAATCAAGCTTTTTTTATTCATGTAAGAACGTCCGGAAACGCCTACTTTTCTGGCTTGTTGATAGAGCTCATCTTTTGTCCATTCTTCATAAGGCTTTGCTTTTCCGCCTTTTTCTCCTGCATCTGGCGTATTTGCTATACGCGCCGATTTCTCTTTACTGTATCCCTTATTTAAAAGAGCTTCGTATTGTGCTTCGTTTTTAATTCTTGGATCTGGCATAACTTAAAAATTAGGTTAGTAATTGTTGTATGGTTATATCAAAGTTCCCAAAAAGAAAGATTTTTCTGTTATACAATTATCGTTATAACTTTCATAATTAAGATTGTAGACTTTAGATGATTTTAGATTTTAGATTGCAGATTTTAGATTATTCGCAATCTTGTGGTTTAGACGGAGGAGAATTCACATTATCCCGAAGTCTTGGGACGCAAAGAAAAGCGCCAATCTTTGTCGATATGCGAGTGCGATTTCTCCTCCGTCGAAATGACAAATAGTGTTGCGCTAAAAACAAAAAATCCCATTCTTTCGAATGGGATTTTGTTATTTAATATTCTTGTTGACTATATATCTTTCTCAACTATATATTTTTTCTTATTGCTTTTTGGATCCATGTAAGAAATACCAAAACCTTCTTTGTCTGCGTTTAAAGTTAATTGTGAGAGTATTTCTTTTTTAATCTTCTTTCCTTTAATATTAATATCAGTTGTAAAACTTCCTTTAAATACAATTTCTAAGTTTGTCTTATCAATTTTATATTCAATATCTGAGATTAAAAACTCTGCTTTGAGATCTTTTAGAGAGGTCTTTTTTTGAAAATCAAATACTTTTACATCCGTTTCACTAAATAATATAGAAAGTCCTTTATTGTATAAATCGATTCTTCCGTTTCCGCTTTCTTTATCTTCATTTACAAATTCATTGAAAATAACATTAAATGATGGGTATTTTTCTTTAGTATTTACATTGAATTTTAAAAATACTCCGCTATTTAAAAAATCATATTCCAAATCAGATCTGGGGATAACTTGAAAACTATAAAATGCGGCAGATCTCGAGGAAGATGTTTGCAAATCTTTAATAAACAACAATTTACTTGTTACTTTTAATCCGTCTCTAAAATAATTGAGTTCTGGACTAAAAAGTGATTCATCTGTATTATTACCCAAAAACAAATCATCAAAACCCGGAAAATACGCTTGCGCGGAAACTGTAAGGTTTACAAGAAATAATAAGGAAACGATGAATTTTTTCATTTTGTTCTAAGGTGATTTTTAGCTAAGATTATAATAACGTTGATTCATTATTGTACCACTTCTTCATAAGAAATTTGAATTGAATCATCCTTTTTTGCTGCATCCCAATAAACGAATGGTTCTGCTTTTTTAATTCCGGCAAGATCTTTTTCAAAATTATTTTGATACTTAATAATTTCTTTAATGTCTTTAACATCATTTTTCAAAGCAACTTCATCAAATTGAATATTCCCAACATACAAAATCTCTCCTTTGGTTACTTTAAAAGGAATTGAAAAACCATTGATGTTACCGTTTCTCTGAAGAACTGCAAAACCACTATTTGTAAAGAGTCGAATATTTGTAATTACATATTCACCTTCAGGTTTTTCAACTGCAAAAAGATATGTCAATCCGCCATCTAAATCACCTTTATGTCTCATTCTTGTAATCTGTGCAGGAATAAAATGCACTTCTTTTGAATATTTTCTGGATAACTTAGGATCAGTAGACTTGTAACTTATTAACATAAAATATCCATGAAATTTAGCTTTTTCAGCAGGAAAAGTAAGGGAACCGAAAATTAAGCCATTGTCTGTTTTCCTTGGATTAAAAGTCAAATTTTGTGCTGTTGATGTTGATACGGCACAACAAAAAATGAAAGTGGATAAGAATAAAATACGGGCTAAAGATGTAATAGATTTAGTTTTCATTTAGTTATAATTTAAAAAATGTTTGTTTTTGATGGTGTGAAAATATAAAATTAACTCCAACTCATATTAATATATACTGTATTTCCTTTTATTTTTACCCGGCCTCCATAAGATTGCAGATCCTTTGGATGAATTTCATATATCTTAGTACCATCTTTTATTTCTGGCTCAACACCTTTAAATCCTTTACTTTTTAAAATCCAGTTTTTTATTTCAGATTCTGAACTCGTAAATTCAATAATGAATTGTCTGGTAAAAATACTTCCCCGTTTTTCCATATTAGTAATATCGGCATCTTTAGGAAGTTTATCTAATTTTCCCCAGCTTAAAGCAGCCTCAATGGCTTCATCTCTATCCCAAGGCATAACAAACGATGAAAAATAATTTAGGTAAATAAAAGAAAATCCTAAAAATAGTAAGATCAAAAATATTTTGATTATTCTCATATTAGTAAAGGCTTATATTATTTGGTTAAACCAATGTCATCAATAGTATCTTGCGGTAAAGCTTTTGTTTTTAACAACTTAAAACCGTACTTGAAAATAAAGTAAATTATAATACCAAATATTACCATCATAATGAAAATTCCGAAAAGAAATCCTATTCCTTCATAAGTGGATTTCCCCAATACTCCGATACTTTGCACTAATGCTTTTAATATAGCTATAATCAAGGAAAGTGAAAGTAGTGCTCCTATTATAATTAAAAGAATACCGAGAATCTTTTTTACTGCTGTCATAAATATAATTTCTATGTTTTATTGGGCGAAAATACAATAGTTCAAACTTAATTTAATTTAAAAATTCGCTTTTTATTCTGTTTCTAGCTTTATATATGTATAGGAAATTAACCTAATTACTTTAACAAGTATACTAATAAATTAAAATTAGAGAATAAGTATTTATACTGGTTTATCATTCAGCATCCAAATCATATAACAATCTCTAAAAATCCTGTAAGACATTCCTGTAACTTCTCAATAATTTTACATCATAACATTTAAACTATAAAATCATGAAAAAGATATTATTAGCCAGTAAAGCAATTTTAGGAGCAGGACTTATTATTTTATTCCTTAACTCTTGTAAAAATGAAGTAAAACAAGAAGATCCAAAAGAAGTTGCAGAAGATGCTAATGAAGCCAAATTTGACTCTATTGACAGTAAAGAAGATGATTCTGAATTTTTAGTAGATCAGGCTGAAATTAACCTGGCTGAAATCGAAATAGGAAAATTGGCACAGCAAAAAAGTACCAATGCCGAAGTGAAAAAATTTGGAAAAATGCTTGTTGATGAGCACACTAAATCAGCATCTGAAGTAAGTGCTTTAGCAAAAGCTAAAAACTTTACACTGCCAAATTCACTTACTGAAGAAGGACAAGAAGAATACAACAAACTAAACGAAAAATCAGGTCTTGATTTTGATAAAAAATTCGCCGATATGATGATCGACGGTCACGAAAAAGCAATTGACAAACTTCAAAAAGCATCAAAAGATGCACACGACGAAGATGTTAAATTTTGGGCCTCAAATAATATCGCAGGATTAACAGCACATTTAGAACATGCCAAATTGCTGAAACAAAATCTGGACAAAAAGTAAAATAAATTTAATTGGTTATTATTTATTTTTAAGAAACCCCTCAAGAGTTGAATTGCTTGAGGGGTTTTGTTTTTTTAAAGGTGCAAAGGTTCAAAGCTGCAAAGGTTCAAAGTTTTTTTAAAACCCTATGAGAAACCTTTGTTACTTTGAACCTTTGCAGCTTTGAACCTTATTTTAAAGAAGCCATATCAATTACAAAACGATATTTGATATCTCCTTTTAATAATCTTTCGTAAGCGTTGTTTACGTCATTTACGCCAATTACTTCAATATCAGCTGTAATATTGTGTTCTGCGCAAAAGTCTAACATTTCCTGAGTTTCGGCAATTCCGCCAATAGCAGATCCTGCAAAACTTCTTCTACCTAATATAAGACTGAATGATGTTACAGGAAGCGGATCCATTGGTGCTCCAACTAAAGTCAATGTTCCGTCTACTTTTAATAAATTTAGATAGGAATCGATACTATGTTCAGCAGAAACGCAGTCTAAAATAAAATTCAGGCTTTTTGCATGTTTAGCCATTTGTTCAGGATCTGTAGATAAAACTACTTCATCTGCACCTAAACGTTTTGCATCTTCTGTTTTAGATAAATTAGTTGTAAATACAACAACATGAGCGCCCATAGCTTTTGCTAATTTGATTCCCATGTGGCCTAAACCACCAATACCAACAATTCCAACTTTTTGACCAGGACCAACATTCCAGTGTTTTAAAGGAGAATAAGTTGTGATTCCGGCACATAATAAAGGTGCAACTCCGGCAAGATCTAATTTATCTGAAATGTGCAGTACAAAACTTTCATCAACTACAATACTTTGAGAATAACCTCCAAAAGTCTGGATTCCGCCTAAATGTTTGTCCGGAGAATTGAACGTTAAAATACTTCCCTCATCACAATATTGTTCTAAATCGTTTTTACAATTGTCACATTCTCTGCACGAATCAACCATACAACCTACTCCGGCAAGTTCTCCAACTTTGAAATTTTTAACGTGATCACCTACTTTTACAATTCGGCCTACGATTTCATGTCCGGGAACAATTGGATAAATAGTTCCGTGCCATTCGTTTCTTGCTGAGTGTAAATCAGAGTGGCAGATTCCGCAATACAAAATTTCAATTTCAACATCGTGTGCCTGTACCGCACGGCGCTGAATGTCTAAGGTTTTTAATGGCGCTTCGGCAGCTTCAGTACCAAAGGCTTTTATGTTTTTTGTTTCCATATAGTTTGTTTTTTGTTTGAAGTTTGGTTTGTTTAAAGTTTTCTTTGTTTCAGGTTTCAAGTTTCAAGTTTTAGAAAACTTAGTCCCTTAGCATCTTAGAAACTTAGTGACTCAAAACGAAATACTCTCCATCGGTTACTTTTTCTAACCATGTTCCGTGGCCTTTATCAATTTCTGTGATAATGGCAACATAAGAGAACTTGTCAAACGGAGTTGCTCCATACCAGTGTTCTACTCCCGGCAGAATCGTAACTACTTCATCTTTAAGAAGTATACGAACTGCGCTTCCTCTTTCCTGGTAATAACCTACTCCATTCTTTGCAATAAGCATGTGCAGACTCGCATTACTGTGCCAGTTGCTTCTTGCGCAAGGTTCAAAAGTAACTTCCTTAATAACAGTATTTTCAGGATGAATATCACTGCTTTGCTTCTTGTACGAAACGTCGCCCGTCATATATGCACTAGGGACTTTTCCTTCTTCGATAACGGCTGAATAATTTGTTGACATAAATTTAGTTATTTTTTTGAGATTGACTTTATTTAAAACTACTTATATTATTCATTATCAGAATTATAAACTAAATTTAGAAAGCTAGGATCCGCTTTATGAAGTATTTATTTAGTTTGCTGAAAACTGATAACTTATTTAGTATCGTAATTTCAAAGGCAAAATTAGGAAAGGAATACTTTCCGGAAATAACAATATTCAAACAAAAAATTATGAAATTGAAACAATTTACATTCTTAACGATTTTGGAACCGTTCCTGTAAGTCTTTTAAAATAATTATTAAAATAACTCGGATATTCAAATCCAAGCGAATAACCAATATCCGAAATACTCCAGTCAGTATGCTGTAACAAAGCTTTTGCTTCATTGATAACTCTTTCTGTAATATGCGCCGTTGTTGGTTTTCCTGTAACTTCTTTTACTGAACGATTTAAGTGGTTTACGTGTACAGCAAGACTTTGTGCATAATCCTGTGGCGTTTTTAAAGCCAGCGGTTCGTTTTTAGTTTCGATTGGAAACTGTCTTTCTAATAATTCTAAAAATAAAGACGTAATTCTCGCAGATGCATTTCTATGTTTAAAGAAATTATCCGACGGCTGCATTTTCATCGATTCATGAATAATCAAGTTCACATAACTGCGCATTAAATCGTCTTTAAAAACATAATCGGTTTCATATTCCTGAATCATCTTTTGAAACAATGAATCTATAAAAACCTTTTGTTCAGCATTTAAAGAAAAAATTGGCGTTCCTCCTATTTTAAATAAAGGCGATTCGTGAAGTGTTTCTGAACGGTCTTTTGCTCTCAAAAATTCTTCTGTAAAAACGCAGGCATAACCTTCATAACCTTCAGAAACGGTTTCCCATGAATATGGAATAATTGGATTACCGAAAAACAAAATAGTTCCGTCGGTTTCTATTCCGCGGTCAGCATATTGTATGATACTTTTACTCGTATTGATGCAGATTTTATAAAAATCCCTGCGGCTGTAAACGGGAATTTTACTTAAATCTCCGTTGATCTGATATACCTTAAAGCCCTTCAGCTTTAAATCTGAAGTAAAATCGCAATTCTGAGTTTCTGATTGATTATTCATTTTGCAAAGTTATGAAAATCAAATATAAAAATAAAAACAAGTTCCAATATTTCAAATTACAAATTCCAATTTTCAGGCTTGATTATCTTTATCTGCGTATAAAAATTTCACAAAGGTTTATAACTTCATGCATTGAATTTATTTTTTGAGGTTTGGAATTTGGAATTTGAAATATTGGAACTTATTTTTATTTTATCTTTGTTTTCATGAAGGATTTACTGCCCGTTATAGACTACGTTTCAAGATATGTTGATTTGACAGATGATGAAAAAAAGCATCTGGCTACTTTTTTGAAAATTACCAAAGTAAAGAAAAGGCAATTTATTGTACAGCCAGGATTTGTATGTAAACACAAAAGCTATGTTGTAAAAGGTGCTTTTAGAGGTTATTTAGTGGATAACGAAGGAAAAGAACACACTTTATCATTTGCGATTGAAGATTAGTGGATTTCTGATTACAGCAGTTTAATTTATCAGGAACCTGCTACTCTGTTTGTGGAAGCATTGGAAGATTCCGTTTTGATTCAAATTGAATATGAAGACGAACAAAAATTTCTACGCGAAATTCCCAAACTTGAAAAATTCGAACGTATTATAACACAACGTTCACTTGCTTTTCAGCAAAAAAGACTTTTATCAAATTTCACCAAAACCGCCGAAGAACGTTATGACGAATTCATAAGCAAATATGCCGAAATTGCTAAACGTGTTCCGCAATATGCTTTGGCTTCTTATCTTGGTTTTAGCACCGAGTATTTGAGCAAAATACGCAATCGGAAAACCTCAAAAAGTTAAACTAGTTTAACCGAATTTCCTAAACCAGTTCATTTTTATTTTTCTTGTTCTGTCCCAGATTTGCATTGTCAATAGGGACAAATAATTTCAATTCAATAAAAATGAAAAATACTATTTTAATTACCGCTTTTTCGATTCTTTTTGCTGCTTGCGACAGCGAAAAGAAATCTGCTTCAATTCCTGTTTCTCTTCAAAGTAAATATACTGTAACAGATATTGGTCTTTATCCGGAAGGAATTGATTATGATTCTAAAAATGAAAAATTCTTATTTAGTTCGTTGTATAAAGGTGCCGTTTATGCAATGAACTCAAAAGGCGAAACAGCCGTTTTTGCTACAAGCAATAAACTAGTTTTACCAACAGGAATTTATACGGATGAAGTCCGAAACCGATTAATTGTGGCAAACGCCGATTTGGGAATTTCACAAAAAAGTACTGCTACAAGCGCCGGAACGATTGCTACAGTAAGTATTTTTAACCTTACTTCGGGCGCATATTAAGGAAATTGATTTGAAAAATTTCACTCCAAATGCCGGATCGTGCCTTAATGATATTGCGGTAGATACTGACGGAAATATTTATATTACTGATTCTTTTTCTCCGAACATCTATAAAATTGATACCAGTTTTACAGCATCATTATTTGTTACGAATACTTTATTTCAGCCTGCTCCCAATCAGTTTGGTTTAAACGGAATTGTTTTTCATCCTGATGGTTATTTGCTGGCTGTAAAAACAGATGATTCTAAATTGTTTAAAATCTCTATTGCTAATCCTTCCATTATTACTGAAGTTACAGGAGCAGCTTTCAGCGCGCCTGACGGAATAGAATTAGACAAAAACAATAATCTTGTTGTGGTTGAAAACGGGTTGGCTTTAGGTAAAACTTATACTTTTTCGAGCAGTAATAACTGGAAAAGTGCTTCAAAAATTAGTGAAACTGCTATTGGTAAAGAAGATTTCCCAACGACTGCGGCCTTGGCTTCAGATGGAAATGTTTATGTGATAAGTTCTAAATTAGGCAAATTGTTGGGTGGAGATAAAACGCAGTCTTCTTATGATATTCAGAGAATAAAATAGTTTTTTTTAACCGCAAAGAGCGCTAAGATTTCGCAAAGCACGCAAAGAAAATAAAACTTTGCGCCTTTGCGACTTTGCGAGATTCTTTCATTCCAGCTAAAAAAAACTTAGCGAACTTTGCGTAAACCTTTGCGCCTTTGCGGTTAAACTAATTTTTCAAGTTGCCTGTTCGTAATCCTTTCGCGGAAGCAGATAAAATTACTTCTTTAGCATTTTCCTCTTTTTGAATTATGATTTGTGTATAACCATTAAAAAGTTTTCTTTTCCAAGGTTCAGATGGTGTTACAACCTGAATAATTCCGGGATCTGTATTCATTACGTCCCAGTCTTTTATTTTTTGAAGCGGCGTTGCAACGATATGAATTGTGTTTTTGCCTTCTTTTAGTATTTTCGAATCCAAAATATACTTTTGAGAATCTTCTACACTTGCATCTACTTTATTTCCATTGATAAAAACCACAGTTTCAACTCCGATTTTCTTGTAAAAGAAACTCACAATATTTGATGCCAAATTGTTTTTTAACTCAAAATCACCTTTATAAAAATAAGATAGCGCCTGGTTTTTATAATCTCTGTCTTTAAAAGCTGTTTTCCAATCGTTTTCAGGATAATTTTGTAATTCTTGAGGCAAAGTAGCCGTTAATCCTTTTTGTTCCTGAAAATTAGTTATTTGAACTAGCGAAATAGCATCCAGAAACTGATCTTTTTCTAAAGAAGTTGGATCGCCGTTTCCTACTCCCAAAATCTTTCCGCCTTTTATAGAAAAGGTAATTTCATCATTTGAAGTTGGAACATGCAGACCGTTTTTATCTGTAACCTCAACTGTGGCAACCGTAACTTTTGAATTTGGTACATTTTCTTTATCTACAGAAAGTTTAATATTTTCAGCTTTTCCGGTTGTTTTTTGAATATCAGAAAGTATTCTTTTTCCGTTTTTATATCCAATGGCTTCCAGAGTTCCCGGCGCATAATTTACTTTCCATTCTAAATGGCTGTTTTGTTCCATTTTCTTTTTGCCGAGACTTTTTTTGTTCAGGAAAAGTTCTACTTCATCGCAATTAGAATGTACCCAGACATCAATTTCTTTTCCTTCCATTCCACTCCAGTTCCAATGCGGCATAATGTGCAGAACAGGCTCCGTTCCCCACCACGATTTCAAATAAAACACATTGTCTTTCGGGAAACCGCAAACATCCATCATTCCGAAATATGAAGTTACCGACGGCCAGCCGTAAGGCGTCGGTTCTCCGCGATAATCAAAACCTGTCCAAATGAACATTCCGGCTAAATAAGGTCTTTCTGCATAAAACTTCCAGCCTTCTTCAATACTGTAAAAACTTGGGCGGGGTTTTTTATCGTAAGCACTTTGATAATGTTTGGCATCATCAGTAAAATAAATGCCACGTGTTGCAAAAGTCGAACCTTCCTCCGTTCCCATTCCCGGTTGGTTTTTAAACTGATTTCGGTGTGCATCGATATCTCCGTTTCCAAGATAATTATAACCCATAATTTCAACAACAGACGAAATTCCGCTTTTAAATCCGCTGCTAATTCCAACCGTTACAGGTCTTGTTGGGTCAATGGTTTTAGCAAAATTCTGCATCACATTCGTAATACGTTCCCCAACAATATTGCCTTCAATATTCCACTCTTCATTTCCTACCGACCAGCAAAAAATACTCGGATGATTACGGTCACGCTCCATCATTCGCTTTAAATCATTCAAATGATAATCGTTAATTCCCATCAAACGCGTTTCATCAATTACAAGCACTCCCAATTCATCACAAGCTTTCAGTAATTCGGGCGTTGGCGGATGATGTGAGCAACGATAAGCATTCGAACCCATTTCTTTCAGTTTTTTAATTCGATAATACTGAATTTCATCTGGCAATGCCGTTCCAATTCCCGCATGATCCTGATGATTATTGGTTCCTTTTAGTTTTAAAGGTTTTCCGTTAAGAAAAAAACCGTTTTCCGGATCAAACTCAATCGTTCGAATTCCAAAAGTAGTTTCATAACTATCAATTGTTTTTCCGTTTTGCTTAATCTGTGTTACCAAACGATATAAATTCGGCGATTCAATACTCCACAAAAATGGATTTTCTACATATAATTTTGAACTATGCGTACTCGTTTTGTAAAATTCGGGAGCTACTATATTTTCAGAAAAATTGGCAGCTTGTTGATTTTGAAGATCAAAAACAGTCTGAACAATTTCAATCGATCCTTTATAATTTCCTTTATTTTCAATCGTAACATCGGCAATAACATCAGCTCCGTTATTTTTAAGTTGAGAAGTTACATAAGTTCCGTTTGATGCAACATGAACCGGATTTGTTTTCTGCAGATAAACATGTCTGTAAATCCCCGCACCTTCATAAAACCAGCCTTCTTCCATTGATGTATCGGCACGAACAACGATTGTATTTTCTCCTCCATAATTTACATAAGCCGTTACATCATATTCAAATCCGTTATAACCGCTTTGTTCTGTTCCGAGATAATATCCGTTAAAAAATACTTTTGAATTTCTAAAAACACCGTCAAATTTTAGACTGATAATTTTACCATTATCAGTTTCCGGAATATTGATTTTTTTTCGGTACCAGCCAATACTTTTCTCCGGAAAGCCTTTTCCTGCGGTTTTAAATCCGTGGCTGAAACTTCCTTTTTCACTAAACTCCTGTTCAACAGCCCAATCGTGAGGTAAATCTAACTTTCGCCAGGCACGGTCATCAAAATCTTTTGCCGCCGGGCCATCGCCAAATCCGGTTTTGGTTAAGTATGAAAAATAACCCGTTGCATGCCCAAAATCTTTTTCTGTATCGTATAAATGACCCAACGAAAAACGCCAGTCTTTATCGATTAAAGTAAATTCTCTTTCTGATTTATTTTGGGCGAATGTCAAACAAGAAATCAAAAAACTGACAGACAGAAAAATTCTTTTTAAGGAAACAATTTTCATAAAACTTGGTTTGGTAAAGTTAGAACGATAAAATTAGGGCATAAAAAGGACTTAACTTAATAGTATTTTATCAAAATATATGCAATAAGATCTGATAATCTGTTTGAAAATGGTGCTTAAAAAATTTAGAATCATTCTATTGGCTATACTTTTTTAAATAACTCTGATTTGATGTAATTTTATATAAAAATTTAAAAAACAGAGATTACTATGAGTGTTATTAAAGATGAAAAAAAGCTTCTTAGCACCATTAAACGTATCGATGAAAAGATCGATAAGAATAATGATCAAAAGATATTGGCCTTTTTTGAATCTCTTGGATTAACTGAAAGAGATGATGTTCCCCAAAATTTTCTGGATTGGGATACGATTCTTATTGTCGTTCCCGACCGCCACATTTCGCATGAATTAAAATATTATAAATATTCCATATCAAGGCTTTTCTTTGTAACTAATCCTTATGCTGATCAAATTCATATTTATGATTTTGACCAATGGAAAAGTGTAACCCGAAACAAAACCCAATTTCAAATTAGAGAATTGATGAAAACGAGTTTTGGCGGTGTAAAGAAAACTTCGAATGAAAACGATTAATTTTAAACTTGCCAAATGAAATGGATCACCCGTGAAAGGCCTAAAATTGATAGAATTGCCTGTCCGTGGCTGATCAAAAATTTTGTTGATGCCGATGCCGAATTTATTTATGTTCCGTTTAGTGAAGTTGCAGCGAAAGCGAAAGAATTAGATGCGATTCCGTTTGATATTCCAAATGTAGAATTTACGCATTATAATGAAGAATGTACTTTTGATTACATTATAAAAAAATATCAAATTGCTGATCCAGCGGTTTTAATTATGGCAAAAATTGTTCGCGGCGCCGATACCGACCGTCACGATCTTGCTAAAGAAGCCGCCGGACTCTGGGCAATTTCTGCCGGACTTTCGCATAATATTACAAACGATGCCGAATTATTAGAAACGGGATTAAAACTCTACGACGCCTTATACAGCTGGGCAAAACATTTGTACAAGCAAAATCATTTGCAAAACAGCCCGTTTGAAAGTTTACTTCACGAAGTTTACAATAAGCTTTTGATTGAGAAAAAAAGCAGTCAAAAAACACCTTTATGGGTTAAGGAATTAAAGAACATCATTCAGGATCAAATTGATGCGCAGTTTACTTTTGATTTAAAGAAAATCTCTAATGATTTAGAATTAAACCCTTCTTATTTATCAAGGGAGTTTTCTAAATATTTTGAAGATTTAAATTTTGGCGAATATGTTCGAAAACTTCGAATTGAAAAAGCGATAAACTTAATTCAGAATTCTACTTATACTTTAACCGAAATTGCTTACATGACAGGGTTTTCAGATCAAAGTCATTTTACCAGAATTTTTAAACTCCAAACAGGAAAAAATCCTTCTTCTTATAGAAAAAATACGCTAAAAAGTAATCCAGATACAAAAGGTAAATAGCATTCTATTTTTTAATTTACATTGTCGATAGTTTTGTTTCTTAATTAACAAAACTAATCATGATTTCATTTAAACACATTTTCATAATCGCTTTATTTACTTTCAGTTTCAATGCATTTTCTCAAACTACTTATCCAAAAATTACAGGATATTTTGGGATAATGCATCCTATTGCCACTTTTAGCAGTGAACAAACGAGTGTAAATTTTAGAGATTATTATGCCGTTGGTTTTCCTACCGGAATCAATATTTGGAAGAGCCAGAAAATAGGTTTTTCTTTTGAAGTTGTTCCTAATATCAGAGTTCAGGGAAACAGTGATAAAGTGACTAATTTATTATTTCATCCCGGTGTTTTAGTGGCTCTTGGTAACGGTTATACTTTTGCCGGAAGAGCAGCTTTTGAAAGCAGCGGCAGATATGGTATAACTCCCGTACTTAATAAAACGGTTATAAAAAGTGATAATTGCAGTTATTATGTGGCGCTTCCGCTTCCCGTTCGTTTTGGTAATGATCATCCTGCCTTTTTTACGGTTGGCTTTCAATTTGGAATTGCTTTTTAAAAATATCGGTATCAATGACAACTTCAAAATATTCATTAAGAGAATTAACTTTATACTTTCTAAAACTAGGAACAATAGGTTTTGGAGGGCCGGTTGCGCTTGTGGGATATATGCATAAAGATTTAGTCGAAAATCGCAAATGGATTTCTGAATAAGAATACAAACAGGGTTTGGCTTTAGCCCAATTAGCCCCCGGCCCATTGGCAGCTCAATTAGGAATATATTTAGGTTTTGTGCATTATAGACTAATAGGAGCCACTTTAATTGGGTTTGCATTTATTTTACCTTCCTTTATTATGGTTGTCCTTTTAGGAATTATATATAAATTATATGGAGGGCTTCCCTGGATTCAAGCTGTATTTTATGGTGTTGGCGCAGCCGTTATCGGGCTTATAGTCGTCAGTTCGTATAAACTTACTGTAAAATCTATTGGTAAATTTAATATAGAGTCTTTTAGGACAAACTGGTTATTATGGCTGTTTTTTATTATTACTTTTAGTATAACATTTATAATGCGGCAAGAACCGGTTTTGTTATTTATTGCCGCAGGATTTTTATATATGATCATTAAGTCACCTCCTAAATGGTGGAACTCAAGATCTATAACTTCAATATTATTTCTACAAGTTCCTTTGTGGAATTATGAAAGCAGAACGTTAATAAAAATTGCTATTTTCTTTGCCGAGGCAGGAACATTTGTATTTGGAAGCGGGTTAGCCATTGTACCTTTTTTACATTCGGGCGTTGTAATTGAAAATCATTGGTTAACAGAACAGCAATTTTTAGATTCTGTTGCTGTAGCAATGATAACACCCGGCCCGGTGGTAATTACTGTAGGATTCATTGGCTATTTAGTCGACGGTTTTTTGGGTGCTCTGGTTGCGGCCTTAGCGACATTTTTACCTTGTTATATATTTACTGTAGCTATGGCTCCTTATTTTCATAAAATTGCAGGAAATAAATCAGTTAAATCATTTGTTGATGGAATTACAGCAGCAGTTATTGGTGCTTTGGCAGGCTCAGTTCTTGTAATAGCTTCCCAAACTATAATTGATATCCCAACAACTTTTATCGCTCTTATAACAATTGTTACTTTGTTTCGCATCAAAAATTTACCCGAACCTTATATAATAATTATTGCCGCTTTATTTGGCTTATTTATTAAACTTATATAACCCGTTCGTTTTGCAATGCATCCTGTCTCTTTTACAGCTGGTTTTCAATTTGGGATTACTTTTTAAATATCATGAATTCAACTTTTTAAATAACGAAATACAGTAAATTCTTTTCCAGAATACATTTTTAATTATTAAATTCAACAACTTAAATAAAGGCATATTGATTGCTTTAACTAAAATGTTCTTTTAATTATTTAAAAAACTCATTTATGGAAACAAAATTTGATATTGTTGTTATTGGTTCAGGTCCGGGCGGTTATGCATCGGCAATTCGCTGTTCGCAATTAGGTTACAAAACTGCTCTTGTAGAAAAATATAAAGCCCTTGGCGGAACCTGCACAAATGTTGGCTGCATCCCCACAAAAGCATTACTGGACAGTACGGAACATTATCATACTGCCGAAACCAAATTTGCAACACACGGAATCCTAACCGGAAAATTGAGTTTAGATTTCAAGCAGTTAATTAAAAGAAAAGGCGAAGTTGTAGAACAGAATATTGCCGGACTTAATTTTTTAATGAAGAAAAACAAAATCGAGGTTTTTGAAGGAATTGGTTCTTTTTTGAATAATTCTGAAATCAGCGTAAAACACAACGATGGCAATTCTACTAAAATTACTTCGACTTATTTTATTATTGCAACAGGTTCAAAACCAGCTACAATTCCCGGAGTTGAAATCGATAAAGAAAGAATTATAACTTCAACTGAAGCTCTTTCATTGCCAGAAAAACCGAAAAGCATTGTCATTATTGGCGGGGGCGTAATTGGTGTAGAAATGGCTTCTATTTATGCCAGAATTGGCGTTGAGATTACAATAATAGAATATTTTGACAGCCTGATTCCAACAATGGATAAAGATCTTGGAAAAGAACTTAAAAAGATATTTACTAAACAGAATATCAAGATTTTATTGAGTCACAAAGTACAATCGGCTAAAAATAACGGCAAGAATGCAACGGTTAGTTTTTTGGATGCCTCCAATAATCCACAGGAAATTACCGCCGATTATTGTTTAGTTGCCGTTGGAAGAAAACCGTATACAGAAGGTTTAGGTTTAGAAAATACCAATATCGAAGTCGACTCAAAAGGCCGAATTGTTACAAACGAAAAACTACAAACAAAAGCCGAAAATATTTATGCTATTGGCGATGTTGTGGCCGGAGCAATGCTTGCACACAAAGCCGAAGAAGAAGGGATTTTTGTTGCCGAAACTATAAACGGGCAAAAACCGCATATCAATTACAAGTTAATACCGGGCGTTGTTTATACTTGGCCAGAAGTGGCTTCCGTTGGCTATACCGAAGAAGAACTAAAAGAGAAAGGTATTGAATATCGCGTTGGAAAATTTCCGTTCTCAGCCAGCGCACGAGCGAGAGCCGCGATGGAAAAAGATGGTTTTTCTAAAATCTTATCTGATCCAAAATACGGAGAACTTTTAGGAATGCATGTCATTGGCCCGCGAGCCGCAGATTTAATTGCTCAAGGCGTTATCGGAATGGAATATGAAGTTACAGACGAAGATATGTTCAGAATTTCATACGCTCACCCAACCTATTCTGAAACTTTAAAAGAAGCGTATATGATTGCTTCCGGACAGGGAGCTATTAATATTTAAGTTTTTTGTTTCAGGTTTTCTTTGTTTCAGGTTTCAAGTTTTTTCAGCGCTTAATCTTTGTCAAAGTTTGGAACTTTGACAAAGATCTGTATTCTATTTTTTATCTCATTTAATTTCAAAAATCCTGATAAATTTTTGCTCTAATTTTTTCCTCTTTCTTTCCTCTTTCCATCTTGAATAGAAAATAACAATAAGAAGAAACAAGCTCACAATTGTAGTAGCTCGCCTAAGACCTCTTCCGAAGAAAAGAAAAAATACATTAATAAATATTAAAAAAACTACTGGAGAGAATTTCGTCCAAAACAACTGAAATTTGCTATTTTCTTCAACGACGTAATTCACATTAACCCTATTATCAATATTCTTGTAATTTCCTCTCACAATAAAAATTGTGGGAGATGTCGCTGAATTTATAGTTAACCGAAAACTTTTATCATCAAAAAGTCCGTAAAAAGGTTTTGCTCCGCCAAATAAAGGAAATATCCTAAAGTGACTTAAGTTCACTTTTAAAGAACCAATTTCGATATTATTTTGCAATCTCGTACGGAAGTCTGATAAAGAAAGATTTGATTCCTTTTGATTAGTCATCACGGCGCCAACAAACCATTAACCATATCTTCTAAAGCTTTTCCATGAATATTTTTAGCCAGAATAATTCCGTTTTTATCAATTAAAAAATTCAAAGGAACAGACTGAAGCATATAATCTCCAATAACCGGAGATTTCCAGTATTTTAAATCGCTTACTTGTATCCAAGGCAGTTTTCCTTTTGCAATTGCTCCTAACCATAAAGGCTTTTTAGTATCCATAGAAACGCTGTAAATTGAAAATTTATCTGGATAGGCGTTGTATAATTTTAATAAAGTCGGCTGTTCTTTAATACATGGCCCGCACCAGGAAGCCCAAAAGTCAACTAAAGTTAATGAACCTCTTAAAGACGAAAGTACCACATTGTTTCCTTTGGTATCAGGAAGATCTATTTCTGGTGCTATATCGCCAATATCAGTACCTACAACCTGAGCTTTTGAACTGGTTATTACACAACATAAGAATGCTAAAATAAGTAAAGTTTTTTTCATAGTTTATTAAGTTTAATTTGTTTTGGGGAACGTTTTTTAATCTCGCAAAGTCGCAGAGTCGCAAAGTTTTTTTAGTCTTTTCTATGAATTGCCTCCAGCTTTAGCTGGAGGTTTATAAAAATTAGCTTGGAAAGGCTTTAGCCAAAAATATAAAGTTTGGCTAAAGCCCTTTTCTCACCTTTCTTATTATCTCCAGCTAAAGCTGGAGGCAATTGAAAAAAAATTTTGCGACTCTACGACTTTGCGAGATTAATACGCAAGCAAATATAATTTTTCTTTCCTAAATTCTCCATCATTTCTCCTCCTCCATCATAAAATTTTCCTAAATAATTTTATTCAAATAGATATATCGGGAAAAGTCGATATATTTGCATCATGGAAAATATAGAACTTTTTAAGGCACTCTCTAACAAGTCCAGATTACAAATGCTGGAATGGCTTAAGGAACCCGAAATAAACTTTCCCAGTCAGCTGGAACATGGCGGATTTGAACACGGAGTCTGCGTGGGACAAATTCAGGCCAAAGCCGGTTTGACACAATCTACAGTATCTGAATACCTGTCTATTTTACAACGCGCCGGTTTCATCGAAGCCAAACGTGTTGGACAATGGACTTACTATAAACGCAACGAAGGTGCCTTTGAAGCACTCAGTAAATTAATTCAATCTAATTTGTAAATTACTTATGAGTACAAACAACCTGTTTTCGCCGTTTAACTTAAAATCGTTAAACCTTAAAAACCGAATCGTAATGGCGCCAATGACGCGCTCTTTTTCTCCAAACGGAGTTCCAACTGATGATGTAGCTGCTTACTACCAAAAAAGAGCTGAAGGTGAAGTTGGTTTAATATTATCTGAAGGAACTGTAATCAACAGACCTTCTTCATCAAATGATGCTAATGTGCCGCATTTTCACGGTGAAGCATCTTTAAACGGATGGAAAAAAGTTATTGATGGAGTTCACGCTGCAGGCGGAAAAATGGGCCCGCAGATTTGGCATATGGGAATTATGGATAACCACCATTCAGGATGGGTTCCGCCAGTTCCTTTTGAAGGTCCTTCCGGATTAAATCGTCCTGATTTTAGAAATGGTGTTACCATGACTGAAAAAGATATTGAAGACACTATTCTTGCTTTTGGACAAGCTGCTGCTGATGCCAAAAGATTAGGTTTTGATACTATCGAAATTCACGGTGCACACGGTTATTTAATTGACCAGTTTTTTAGAGCTGAAACAAATTTACGTGAAGACATTTTCGGTGGAAAAACTTTACCGGAACGTAATCGTTTTGCTATTGAAGTGATTAAAGAAGTTAGAAAACAAGTGGGTAACGATTTTGCTGTAATCATGCGTTTTTCTCAATTTAAACCTTCTGATTACAATTATAAACTGGCAAAAAATCCGCAGGAATTAGAAGCTTGGCTTACTCCTCTTGTTGATGCCGGAGTAGATATTATACACGCTTCACAACGTCGTTTCTGGGAACCAGAGTTTGAAGATTCTGATTTGAATTTTGCAGGCTGGGCTAAAAAAGTTACCGGAGCTCCAACTATTACAGTTGGTTCTGTTGGTCTTTCCGGAGATTTCTTTGGTGCTTTTGCCGGAGAAAGTTCTCAGCCGACTTCTTTAGAAGAATTAAACAGACGTTTCGACAGAGGTGATTTTGATTTGGTTGCCGTTGGAAGACCTTTACTATCTGACCCAAATTGGACTGCTAAAATTAAAGCCGGAAAAACAGACCAGTTAAAAGGTTTCAGTAAAGAAGCTTTAGGAGCGTTAGTTTTAGAATAAATCTTAAAGATGGCCCACTGGTTTAACAGATTTTACTGGTTTACGCTGGTTTTAATTGTTTTAATCTTTTAATCTGTGGCACAAATAATACAACAGGGATGAGACTATTAAATTTTATCCCTGTTTTTTTTTACGAAACGTATATCCGTAGAGACGCACAGCAGTGCGTCTACGCAACGTTATGTAATCAAATATAATTACAAAATATAAAGGGATGAAACTATAAAATTTATTCCTTTTTATTTTTATAGATCATCATCGCTATCAGAATTAAAATAATCGTTTGGATTAAAGGGAATATCATCATCCGGATCTTTATCATGGGCATTTACGCCCGGCGGATTAAATAGTCCCCAGCTGTCTTTTATGTAATTCCAAACATCAAAACTCGCAACCCAATCAATAAATAGCAAACGAAATTCTTCAATGGTATTTCTTAATAAAGAAATATAATCCATATCTTTTATCCCCTCTTCATATCGTAAACTCCCGGCCTGAACATATAATTCTCGAGCAGCTTTTCTAATAATCGCTGCATTTTCCATACGAAGATCATATAAATCTCCTCCTTCTGCTCCTGCAATTTTTACTGGAATAAGCATAGCATTTTCTAACATAAAACGAACCACAGTTTCCTGTAAATATTCATTATCCGCAGGAACAATATAGACTAATCCTTGTGTTAATTTAAAAATTTGTTCTGCCTTTTGGTATATTGGCATTTTCTCGGTTTCATCTGGCTCTAACATTTCTTAGATATTTTTTATCAATACAAATATATTACAATAAAATCTTACAATATAATTTTATAACATCTGTATATAATACAAAATAAAATCATTTTAATCCTTTTAATCTGTGGCAAAAAAAAGCACTGCTGTGCGTCTCTACATAAAAACAAAAAAATAAAGGGATGAAAACATGAAATTTCATCCCTTTTTTGAATATCTATAACTAACAAAATTAGAAATTCAAGATTTTATATACGTTGCGTAGATGCACTGCAGTGCATTTCTACCTTTCACATTTTACGCTATTTTACGTTTTTGAAATTTATTCTGAAGCCAATTTCTAACCGGTTCATCGTATAATTTTAAACATACGAAAGCTAAAAGAATACTCGCGACCAGAAGTACAATTCCAGGGATGAATCCATCTTTCAGGGACACTTTATTATCAACAACCCAAGCGGTATACCAATAAATTAAAGGATAATGTGTAATGTAAATTGGATATGAAATATCACCTAAAAGTTTGCATATTTTTGCTGAGAAAGCGCTTTTAATTTGTCCGCCTGCTCCTATTGCAACAATAATTGGGAAAATTAAGATGATAACGAATGTTTCGTATAAACCATTCATCCATAACGTATCTTCATCACCAAATCTTGGCAATGCCAAAACAATTGTGATTAAAATACTGCAAACCCAAAAAGCCCCTTTTATATGGATTAATTTCCCTAAACGGGAAAGTAAAATTCCGGCAAAAAACGGATACAATAATCGGGTGAAACCAACATTCATTTGTTCCAGATTTAATGACCAGCCGCCAATTACATCACCTTTTGGACCAAAAACAGTATAGTTAATTAACAGTCCGGCAAATATCAGCACAAAAACTGATAGTACTTTATTCGAAAATCTGCGGAAAATTAGGGCGTACAAGATGTTTGCGATGTATTCGAAAAAAAGTGACCATGCCGGACCATTTAAAGGATGCATTTCACCCCAGCCTCTGATTTCCATTGAAGGCGGAATTGGTAATAAAGTGAAACCAATAATCATGGTTAAAATTACTTTCCACACTTCCATTCCTGCAATTTGTGGAAACAATATATCTGAGGCCTGAAAATAATAAAATATAGCACCAATGATCATTCCCATAATCACCATAGGCTGTAAGCGTATTAATCGGCGTTTGTAGAATTCCCATTGCGTCATTTTCCCCCAGCGATCGTCATACGCATAAGCGACAACAAACCCTGATAAAAGAAAAAAGAAATCAACGGCTAAATAACCGTGATTGATTATCTGTATAAAACGATTTCCGCCGCTAAAGGTTTCAAAAATGTGAAAAATAACAACTAAAATAGCCGCAACTCCACGCAAACCATCGAGAATCTCGTAATGTTTTTTTGGTTTTATATCAGTGTAAATAACTGTGCTCATAAAATATTTTGGTTATTATAAGGTTAGTCTAAATTTTTAATTAAACACATAGAGACATAGTTTTTGAACTTTAAAAAAGGCGTTTCACTTGTTTAAACAAACATAGCTATGCGTTAACAAATTGGAATTTGGAATTTAAAAAATTGAAAATTAATTTATTGGTGGTTTTTCAGCCACTCTAATCTTCTTTGATCCGCTAAATGTTTTACAGAGAAGTTTTCGAATTTAGCTTCAAAACCTTTTCCGTCCGGAGAAGCGGCCATTAATCCAACCATTACAGGCGTATTGTCTTGTAAAGGTGCGTTTCTGGTCATGATGTAATTTTTATCATCAAAAGAATAAAATACCTCAACGGCATCTAATCTTCTTACCGCTTTAATCCAGATAAACGGTGGTGCTTTTTCAAGAGTAGTGACGCTCCAGTCGCTTTTATCATGCGTTACAACGGTGCTGATATTGAATTTTCCGTCAACAAATTCTACTCCGGTTTTGATGTAGTTTTTTTCATCAACACGAATCATTAATCCCATTTGGTCAAAACGAGCGATATAATTTCCTGTGATTTTTACTTTGGCTTCAAATTCACCGCCGTAAGTTGCATAGTAAAAAGGCGCATCATCAACCGTGAATCCGTAGTGAGAAATTCTCCAGTAATCGCTGTTAGCCGTTACGTTCATGATTAAGGCATTGTTTTTAATTTCCCATTTTTCAGGTTCATTAAACCATTGCATTTTTTCCAGACTTTGCGCCGCAAGATTTTGCACTAAAAATAAAGCGACAGCACCAAGTACATTTTTTTTCATAGTAAATAATTTAAACAATAAAGTGTTTTATTTTTTTACCATTAAGATATTAAGTTCAAAGCTTAATTAACTTAATATCTTAATGGTAAAATTTTAAACTTAATGGTAAATCTTAAAAAGCAAAGCTGCAACTTTTTACACTTGCAGCTTTACAACCAACCAATTTAGAAATAATGAAATTATTGAAGTGAGAAGCCCACTTTAGATTTTATATCAGTTGAAGATGCCCCTACGATAGCTTCAAAAGCTCCCGGTTCAGCAACCCAGTCGTGTTTTTTATCATCGAAGAAACTTAAAGCCGTTTTATCGATTGTAAACGTTACTGTTTTTTCTTCTCCCGCTTTTAGCGAAACTTTCTCAAATCCTTTTAATTCTTTAATCGGACGAGGTAATGAAGATTTTAAATCGCTGATATAAAGCTGTACCACTTCAGAACCTTCTCTGCTTCCTGTATTTTTTACCGTAACAGAAAACGTGATTTTATCGCTGCTTGAAATTTGTTTTTTATCAGCAGTTACTTTTCCGTATGCAAAAGTCGTGTAGCTTAATCCGTGACCGAAAGAGAATAATGGTTTTATTTTTTGTTTGTCTGCCCAACGGTATCCAACAAAAATTCCTTCGTTGTATTTTACTTCATCCTTACCTGGAAATTCTCCTAAAGCGTGTGCTCCGTTATCTGATAATTTTACCGGGAAAGTGAAAGATAATTTTCCAGAAGGGTTAACATCTCCAACTAAAACCGAAGCCAAAGCATTTCCAGCTTCAGTTCCTAAAAACCATCCCTGAACAATTCCCGGAACTTCTTTTACCCACGGCATTGCAACCGCATTTCCAGAAATATTTACGTAAACTATGTTTTTATTTACTTTCGCTAATTCGCTGATTAATTTATCCTGACCATAAGAAAGCTCTAATCCGTTACGATCATGACCTTCATCATCCTGATTTGGGGCTTTATTCAAACCTCCAATAAACAATACAATATCAGCATCCTTAGCCACTTTTAAAGCCTCAGCAGTTAATTCAGCAGCAGAACGTTTTTCTTCTAAACTTACTTTTGCTACAACTCCGTTATAATTACTTGTTGGATCTCCAACATAACCACGAGCATAAACGATTTCAGCCTGATTGCCAATTCTTTTCTTTAAACCTTCAAGAGGTGTAATTTCGTAACGTGCTTTTAGAGAAGAACTTCCTCCTCCTACAGTCATCATTTTAATTGCATTTTCACCGATAACGGCAATCTTTTTAGTTTTAGAAAGATCGATTGGTAAAATGTTGTTATTGTTTTGTAATAAAACGATTCCTTCCTGAGCAATTTTTAAACCTGCTTTAGCATGTTCTTCTGTTCCAAAAGATCCAAAAGGACGGTTTCTATCCATTGTAGTCAGGAAAGCTAAACGTAAAACGCGACGTACTTTTTCGTCTAATTCTTTCGTTCCGATCTCCCCTTTTCTGATCATTTCAGAATATGGTTTTGCTAAGTAATAGTTATCATAAGCATTACTGGTTCCCCAAGAAAGTCCGTTTGTCCATGAACCAAACTCCATATCCAAACCATTATGGATAGCTTGTTTCGTATCGTTTACGCCTCCCCAGTCAGAAACTACAACACCTTTAAAGCCCCATTCTCCGCGAAGAATATCGTTTAATAAATATTCGTTGTGGCAGCATTGCTGACCTTTGTATTTGTTATAAGCACCCATAATTGCCCAAACTTCACCTTCTTGTACAGCCGCTTTAAAAGCCGGAAGATAAATTTCGTACAACGCACGATCGTCAACTACTACGTTAACAGAATTACGGTTTGTTTCCTGATTGTTTAATGCGAAGTGTTTTACACAGGCAGCAACTCCATTAGACTGCACTCCTTTAATATAAGGAACTACCATTTTTGAAGTTAAGAAGGGATCTTCTCCCATATATTCGAAGTTACGACCGTTTAAAGGGCTTCTGTAAATGTTAACTCCGGGGCCTAATAGTACGTTTTTGTTTCGGTAACGCGCTTCTTCTCCAATTGATTTTCCGTATAAAGAAGCTAATTCTTTATTCCATGTTGAAGAAAGTGCGGTTAAAGCCGGAAATGCAATACAAGAATCATTTGTCCAACCAGCCTGATCCCATTCGTCCCATTTTACTTCAGTACGAATTCCGTGTGGTCCGTCGGTCATCCAGTTTTCCGGAATTCCAAGGCGTTTTACACCAGGTGAACTAAATTTTGACTGCGCATGAATTATGGCAATTTTTTCTTCGGTTGTCATTCTTGAAAGCGCATCTTCTACACGCTCGCTAATTGGCTTTTTATCATCAAGATAAACCGGAACCTTATTTTGTGCATTCAATCCGAATGAACTCAACAAAACTAAAACAAGGATTGTTTTAACGTTTTTAAACATAACTAGTAATTTATTTAAGCATTCAATTTTTGGTATAGATACAAGTGGTCAATTGTACCTTTTAATAATATTGTAAAGCTAAAACGTTATAGTTCGTTTTGAATTTTTAAACGAAAAAAAGTAGTGAATTAAAAAATTAAAATTCTGATTATCAATTTTTTAATAAAAAATAAAGGCTAAAAAAAGTAGTGATTTTAAAATAAATCTTTACATTTTCAATGTAATTAAACCTATTTTCATGACCATTTCTTCAAAATCATTTCTCGAAACTGCCGCTTTATTTCGGGCTCTTGTTCGATAATTGTAAATTGTACTTAAAGAGTAACGAAGAAAGGCCGCAATTTTTACACTGTCGTTAATTCCTAAACGAATCAAAGCAAAAATTCGAAGCTCGGTATTTAGCAATTCTCCCTGTTTTAAAACAATTTGTTCTTCTTTAATTAAAAGGGCATTAAAGTCTTTTACGAAAGTAGGATATAAATTCAGGAAAATAATATCGAAGTTTTTATACAATTCTTCTAATTCAGTATCAACCAAAGTCGTTGACTTTAGCATTTTGTAGATTTCGTCAAATTGTTTTGCCGTTGCTTTTTTATTTAAAATAATGCGGTAGTTCTCCAGTTTATTAATGTAAGTTGAGCAAAGACTGAAAAAATGCGCAATATATTCCTCCTTGATATGATTCGATTCTGATAATTGTGCATTACGTTCCTGCAGCTGATTATTGGTTTCGGTAATATCCTGATTTAATTCGGCTAATTTTTGACTGGTTTCATAGAGTTCTCCCCGAATTCTTGAAACCTTTTTCATTTGTTTGTAAACGTAAATTACCGCAATAATTAAAAATACCGAAAGCAAACTGATGCAGATTAAATAAAGCTGTAATTCTGTTTTTCGTTTGGCTTCTTTCTCTAAATAAACGGTATTAATGATCGAATAAACTTCTGACATTAAAAGCGTTCGAAACTGTACATTACAATAAAGCGCATCTTCAATTGCCGATTGCGTTAGTTTATACGCCATATCAACATCTTCGATTTCGTAAAAAACCAAAGCCAGTTCCTGCAGCGAAGCATTGTCTTTATTAGCATTTTTAATATCAGCGGTTGCGGAAAGTGCATAATATTTTTTTCGCAATTCAAGCTGATGTGTATGCTCATAAATGTTTCCAAGCAAATAGGTAATCATGGCATATTGCGGATCATCTTCGCTGGTATTTTTAAGCAGATTCATTAATTGCTTTTGGGCACTAACTATTTTTTTATGATATACATCGTGCTGAATTTTATTGATTTGGTAATTAATAGATTTTGGATCTAAAACCATCAATAACGAATCACGGTATTTTTGAATTTGCTGTAAATATTCTTTACTGTAACTATTTGCCGCGTAATGCTCAAAAAACTCACGATACGAAACAAAATAGTTGGGAAGAAGCGATTTTGACAATTTGTTTTTGTCAATACTTTTTAAAATTGCTTCAGATTCCCTGTATTTTCCCGAAGAGGAATATAGTGTAACCAATTGCAGATTGGCTAAATCGGCCAAATCTTTATCGTGAAGTTCATCGGCAATTTTTAAGTTCTTTTTTACATATAAAATAGCCGAATCTGAATTGAACTTTTGGTATTCTGTATATAAGGTTTTATTGTAATTGTACTCTTGTTCTTTCGTTAAATCCTCTGATTTGATTTTTTTGAAATTTAGAATCCTTTCTTCCTTTAATCTAACATAATGTTGTTTGTTTTTTAGCGCCAGATTTAACTTGTCTATAATATCATCCGTACTTTCCGAAGCAAAAACCGGAAAGCTCATCAAGACAATTAAAAGTAACAAAAGTGGATTTTTCAAACTGTGTAAAAAATAAATGTAACGTACAAATATAATAAAGTGTAAATAGAAAAATGAATTATTTATATATCTCGCAAAATAACCTAAAACTAATAATGATTTTTATAATTTTGATTGAAGTGAATTTCTAACTTAACCTACTATCAAATGCCAAATTTTATCATCGAATGTTCTGAAAATGTATTAAGATTAAAATCTGCAGATGATATCATGCAGGAAGTTTTTAATTCAGCTTTATCAACCGATCTTTTTACCGCGCCAGAAATTAAAGTTCGCATAAATCCTTTCTCACATTATAATAATGGCAATACTTTGAGTGATTTTATTCATGTTTTTGGATATATAATGGAAGGCCGAAATGAGGAACAAAAAAACAATTTATCAAAAGCAATTGTAACTAAACTTAATACTATTTTACCCGAAGTTAAATCGATTTCTATGAATATCGATGATTTTCAAAAGGCTGGTTTTAATAGTAAAATGATTTGATTGGTTTGTTTGATATAAATAATTTTATTACAAATAATAAATGTTATAATATTTTCCATGATATTATCATTCCGAGGAACGAGGAATCGCACTAGAGAATCGACAAAGATTGGCGATCTGCTGTGTGGAATTTCTAGTGCGATTCTTCGTTCCTCAGAATGACAAACTTTGTGTTAAAAAAAACAAACTTTGTCAAAGTTTAAAACTTTGACAAAGTTCCTCTAAAACTTATAAAACCTTATATCACTTATATGGTTTAAAAAATATTTAAAAACTACACCGCAATTGGCGCTGCCAAGCAACTCTCCGGAATATCAAAAGCATTTACTAACGCCACAGCATCCGGACGAATATCCCAGCAAAGCTGATTGACTATTTTACGAACCGCTTTTGTTTTCACCGCTTCCATATATCCATCTTCAAGATACCACGCTTTGTTTTTTTCTATCTGCGAAAGCGCATATAACTGATATAATTTTGTCAATATTTGTTTTGAATTTTGATCTTCAATTGCTTTGATTGCTTCCTGAAATTGTTCTAAAACAATACGTTCCAAATAAGCCTGCGCAACATCTATCATTTGATGCTGTACAACATTAAAAGCATCATAAGCTTCTAAACCGCCGTCGACTAATTTCTTGATACGTCTCGCTGCCGAGGCCAGAATTGTTTTTTCTCTGTGCACAAAAGCCTGTAAATGAAATTCGCCATCAAGTAAATGTTCATCATCTGATCTTCTGGTTGCGATTGGATTTTTCTCTGTAATGGCTGTTTTGGCATTTTCATATACATAATTGATGATTCCCAAAGAACCCATTTCACCAAAAGATTTTCTGAATTCAGACAAACGGTTTTTAGCCACTAATTGCATTAAAACGGTATTATCACCTTCAAAAGTCGTGTAAATTTCAGTATCATTTTTTAATGCGTCGATTCGGTTTTCAGATAAATATCCTTTTCCGCCACAGGCTTCTCTACATTCCTGCAAAATATCTCTTGTACTCCAGGTTGAGTACGATTTCATTCCGGCTGCAAGCGCTTCGATTTCCTGCATTTCGCTTTCTGTTCTGTTCAAAAATCTTTTAGTCAGATATTGAAGTGCAAAATGAACGGCGTAGGTTTTAGCTAAATGCGGTAACAATCTGCGTTGGTGCATTCTGTAATTTAAAATCGGAACTTCTGATCCGCCTTCTGGTCCAAATTGTCGGCGTTGGTCACTGTAGCGAATGGCAATTGTCAATCCAGATTTGGCTGCAGCCAAAGCCGAACGCGGAATTCCGATTCTTCCTCCAACCAAAGTTCCTAACATGGTAAAAAATCTTCTGTTATCACTCGGAATTGGACTTTCAAATTCGCCTTTATCGTTTACCGAAGCAAAACGATCCAACATATTTTCTTTCGGAATCACAACATTATCAAAACTAATAGTTCCGTTGTCTACGCCATTTAATCCCATTTTATGTCCGCAGTCACCAATTGTAACGCCTTTTAGAGTATTTCCGTTTGTATCTCTTAGCGGAACTACAAAAGCGTTTACGCCATAATCGTGATCGTCTATAATTAGTTTCGCAAAAACCGTTGTCATTTGTCCGTGAACGGCTGCGTTCCCAATATATTCTTTCTGAGCATTTTTATTTGGCGTATGAATCGTAAAAGTCTGATCGTTATGATTGTATGTTGCCGTAGTTTCTAAACCTTTTACGTTTGATCCGTGATGTGTTTCGGTCATGGCGAAACAACCCGGAAGTTTTAAGGAACCAATATCTTTTAGATATTTTGCATAATGTTTTTCGGTTCCAAGAGACTGAACGCTCATTCCCCAAAGTCCAAACTGAACTCCAAATTTTATCACCAAGCTTAAATCATGATAACTTAGCGTTTCCATAATTGCAAAATAATCTTCTACGTTTCCTCCTCCGCCATATTCCTTCGGATAAGCCATATTTCCTAAGTTTTCATCGGCTAAAATTTTACACCAGTTGTAAACCGTTTGACGAAAAACATTAATATCTGTCGAAGTTTCGTAAGCAAATTCAGGTCTTGAAATCACTGATTTTACTTTTTTTATGATGTGAGCTTCTTTTCCATCCAGAAATTCGGTTATTTTTTGAATATCAAAATTGCTCGTTGTCTGCGAATTTGCGGTAAAAGAATCGGCTTTTGTTTTGAAGTTTTGGAGTGCTTCTTCGCCTAAAATTCCAAGATCGTTTTCAAGTTTTGTAAAGTCTGATTCTAATGAAGAAATATCTAAATCTTTATCTGAAAGTGCCACAGCAATATCAAAAATGGATTTTATCGAAGATTTATCCTGAATGCTTTTTTCAATATCCAGTTTCCATTGTGCGAGTTCATTTCGCGAAGGCGGATTTGAAATATCAACTTTAGATAAAAGATATTCTTGTTCTTCGGCTGAAAGGGCTTTTTGGGATTTTATAAATTCTTTTAATGTGGCAAATTCCTTTGGAGTCAAAAGATCATCAGACCACACTAAATAAAACAATGGAGTAAAAGCTTGAAGTTTTGCTGGTTTCATATAATAGAGATTCGGTTTTTATTTTTTTTTGCCACAGATTATACAGATTAAGAGGATTTTCTTTTGCCACGAATTACACGAATTTTCACGAATTTATTTTTTTTACTGATTCTTTAAATCAATTTGAATTCGTGAAAATTCGTGTAATTCGTGGCCAACTTTCTACGTAAAGAAAACAATCCCTTTAATCCTTATAATCTGTGGCCTATATTTCATTTTACTGCATAAAAAAACAGGAATGAAAAATACTCATTCCTGTTTTAAAACCCTGTTAAGATTCTCGTAATTTTACATTTTTTAACCAATAAAATATGAGAGATACATTACTGAGAATCTTTAGACGACAGGATATATTTCTGTTTTATGGCAAAAATATGATGTGAATTAAAAACTAATACAGCAATAAAAATAATACCGTATGCTATAATTTGTATAATGCCAAATGGTTCTTTATAAAAAAACATGGCCAGTAAAAAAGCAATCATCGGATTGATGTTTAAAAGCATCCCAACGGTTGAAGAATTTATTCCTGAAAGTGCATATAAATTAAGAAACAATGGGAAAATGGTAAACAAAATGGCGATAGTTTCGATACAGAAATAAAACCTAAATTCTGTTGGAATTGGTCCGCTGTAGGCTGGGAAAAAAGGCACTAAAAATAAAGCAGCCAAAGTAATATGAAATGTTAGGACTATAAATTTATCAAAACCTTTGTTAACGCGCTGACTTACTAAATATGCGGCATAAGTAAAGCCAATTATGATGCTGAAAAACATATCCATTATATTGGCATAAGACAAAAGAATACAGCCTGAAATACTTAATCCAACTGCAATCCATTGTGTTTTACTTAGTTTTTCGTGCAAAATAAAATACGCCAATAATGTGGTTAAAATTGGACAGACTAAATATGCCAAAGATGTGGCTTTTACGCTGACATGATTCATTACATAAATAAAGGTAAACCAATTGGCCATTAGAAAAACGCTTCCGCCAATATTTAATAAAGCCGATTTTCTCTTTTCAGCTTTTGGCATTGCTTTAAAAACTGCTATGGCTTCTTTAACCTTTTTTCGTCTAAATGTAAAAGAAATCAGGAGCATTAAAATGCTGCAGCTGAAAACACGATAGAATAATATATCCAATGAGGCATAATCATGTATTGGTTTTAAAACCAAACTAAAAAATCCCCAGATTACAAAACAAGTAATCGCCGCTATGTAGTATTTTGTTGTTTTCACGAAATTTTAGTTTGTTTAATTTTCTATGAAACAAATTTCTAAAAAATAAAATAGCAATACAGATACAGTTTTTGTAAATTGCAGCATAACAGTTTATTTTTATGAAGAGTTCAAATTACTTGTATCTGCAGTTTGCAGACGTTATTGAAAAGCAGATAAAATCAGGGCTTTTAAATGTTGGAGACAAACTGCCTTCGATCCGGGAAGTTTGTGCCGAAACGGGTTACAGCATGAGTACGGTAAGCAAAGCGTATTATGAAGTCGAAAGCCGATCACTTATTGAATCCCGTCCTCAGTCTGGTTATTATGTGAGTAATATCTCGGCCAGAACAATTCCGGAACCTTCTGCCAGCAGTCCCATATTAAAATGCGAAAACATAGATCGGGAAGATTTAATCGATCAGGTTTACGGTAATATGACCGATAAAAATATTACGATGCTGTCGCTGGGTTTTCCATCAAATGAGCTTCTTCCTATTGCAAAATTAAACAAAGGAATGGTTCAGGCGATGCGCCAGCTGCCAAACAGCGGAACAAGCTATGAAGAAGTACAAGGTAATTTGAATTTAAGAAAAGAAATTGCGCGCTGGTCTTTTAGCTGGGGCGGTTCTTTAACAGAGCGGGATATTATAACGATGCCGGGCTGTACAAGCGCCATATCGCATTGTTTAATGACGTTGACAAAACCAGGAGATACTATTATTACCGAAAGTCCTGCTTATTTTGGAATTCTGCAATTGGCTAAATCTTTGGGTTTATATATTATGGAACTGCCTACCAATATGACAACGGGCATAGAATTAGAAGCGCTGAAAAAAGCTCTTGCGACTAAAAAAGTTACACTTTGTTTATTGATGAGTAATTTTAGTAATCCTTCTGGAAGCATGATGCCTGCTGAACACAAAAAAGAAGTGGTAAAATTGATGGAGTTTTACAACATTCCATTAATTGAAGATGATATTCACGGCGATTTGTACTTTGGCGCAAGCCGCCCGACAAATTGCAAGACTTACGACGAAAGCGGTATTGTACTTTGCTGCAGTTCTGTTTCTAAAACACTGGCACCGGGTTATCGCGCCGGCTGGGTTTCACCTGGGAAATTTAAAAAAGAAATCCTTCGTAATAAAATTTACCACACGCTCTCCTCTCCTACAATTACACATGAAGTTGTGGGTGATTTCCTGAAAAACGGACGCTATGAAAATCATCTTAGAAAAATCCGCCAAATACTGAATCGCAATTGTAATAATTATATCAATACAGTTTTAGAATCTTTTCCCGCTGGAACAAAAGTGAGCCAGCCTCAGGGCGGCTTTTTCCTTTGGGTTGAATTAGATAAAAAAATTGATACTGCTGTGTTTTATCATCTGGCTATGAAACATAATATCAGTATCGCGCCCGGAAGGATTTTCTCTTTTCAAAATCAGTTTTCGAATTGTATGCGTTTGAGTTTTGGGCTTCCGTGGAGTAATGAATTGCGGGAATCTATTCGAACTTTGGGGAGATTGGCAGCGAAACAGTTGTAAAGTTTGTCTTTGCGATTAGTTTGTCATTTCGAGGAACGAGAAATCGCACTCGTAAATCGACAAAGATTGGCGAATATCTGTGGGGAGTCTAGTGCGATTTCTCCTTTCAGTCGAAATGACAAACTATGTGCTTTTAAAAATAAAAAAACTTAGAATCTCAGCAACTTAGAATCTTAGCATCTTCAATTAATACAGCCCGTGGTTTCAACCACGAGGACATGGAGTATGACATTGCATTGTGATTACATTGTGTTCCAGTGGTTGAAACCACTGGCTATGTTTAAAATGTTTGCGTTTATATTTTTGTCGATTTGTTAGTGCGGTTGCTTCGTTCCTCGCAATGACAAAAACTCAGAACCTTAGCAACTTAGAATCTTAGCAACTCCAAAAAAAAAAGCTGGACAGCGCTAACCAATACACTGTCCAGCCAACAATTAAAGAAGACCAAAATTAAAGTCTTATAACACGAAATAAGCGTCTTTTTCGACTTTCTTAGGTTCGTCGTCTAAGTGGAATTCTTTCAGAATATCAAATTCGCTTTGATATTCGTTTAGCATTTGTTTGATATTTTTTTCAATTGTGTTTGCAATTGTGGTAACCGGCGTATCGGTTGGTCTGTTTTCAAACGGATCTTGCAAATGAATCGCCATTCTTTCGATCAAAAAGAAAGCAGCTGCAATTGCTGTAATCAACGGAATCGCAAACCAGCTCAATACACTTGTCAACCCAAAAGGCAGTAACAAAATAAATAAACACAAGGTTAATCTAATGTACATACTGTAGGTTGTTGGAAAAATCGTGTTCTTGATTCTCTCGCATTTACCCATTTCATCGCATAATCGCGATAATGTATTATCGATTTCAACTTGTTGGTACATGTTGATTTTTTTCTCGTTTTTAGCATTTTTAAGGTCACGCGCATGAAGCATTAAAATAGCATTAGGAACGTTTTGATGATTCTTGATATACCTAATTTCGTCTTCGCTCATTAAACCTTTTAAAGGTTTTACAGCATCTTTATTTCGAAGCGCCTGACCTAAACTATAACACCATGCAATTTGTCTTTTGGCAAAGTTCTCTTTGAATTCACTTGCTTCTACAGAAAAATCGGGATCTTTATAAAATGTCAAAACCTGACGAATTAAAGTTCTCGAATCGTTTACAACTGCTCCCCAAACAATTCGTGCTTCCCACCAGCGATCGTAAGCCTGATTCGATTTAAAGGCTAATAATAAGGAAATAATGGTTCCAATCATGGTTGGAATCGCAATTGGAATATCTACAGGAAGTGTTACAAAATAGTGGTGAAAAATTTCGAATAAAACAGTATAAGTAATCACTAAAGCCATTTCTACTTTAATTTTCCCGAGAACGTACTTCATTGGTATTCTTTTCTTTAATAACATATTTTCGGTTTTAATTAAATTAATATTTGTTTAGAAGAAATCGGGTTTTATACGGTTTCTTCATATAATGAAAGTACCGGAAGTCCCAGTTTTTCATTAATGTTTTGTTTTTTTACTTTTTTAAATTTGATTTTTTCTCCTTTTCGGGTTTCTACCAAAAGATCAATTTCATATTTTGAAATAGCTTCGGTTAAATAAGGTGCAGCTGCTTCGTAATTATCATCAACTCTTGAAGTCTGACTTACAATTTCATAAGAGAAATTTTCATTTAAAAACTGCTGTACATCTTTTACATGAACATTTGCAGCGCTGTTTTCTATATAAAGCGCTTTTGTAAAATCTTCTTTAAAATCGTTTCCTAAATGCAGAATCGGGCATTTTTGATTGGCCGCTAATTGCACTAAATATTGATGAATACGTTTTGTTTCCTGTTTATAAGAGTGTGTTAAAACGACTAATTTTACAGCAAAATGCTCAATGATTCCTCTAAAAATTGGAGACGAAAGTCCGTATTGATTGTGAATTTTAATTTTGCAGTTTTTAGTATGATCAATCATATATCTGCAGGTTTCGAGAACTTCTTCCTGACTTTTGGTAAGTCCGGTTCTCATTTCACGTAAAAAATTAGAGGATGAAAAAGCATCTGGAGTATCAGAAACCATCATTAGAACAATTTCGCAGTCTGATTCTTTTGCCTGACTAATAGCTGATTTTACAGCAGAAATTGTATCATCTTTTAAAGTAGTAGGTATTAGGAAATTTTTCATATGTATAATCTTTTAGTTTATACATACAAAATAACGGGCTGAAAATTAGAAGGGTCTTAATCTAAAATTAGAATTTTCTAAGATTCAACATTAGATTTTTTAATGTTGGTCTTTTTAGGATTTATCTTTTTAAAGATTATCGTTACGATTGTTCCTTTGTTTTGCTCTGACTGCACTTGTATTTCGCCATCGTGCATACGAATGATTTTTGACGCCAGCGGCAATCCTAAACCGTAACCAATATATTTGGCTGCAATTTTCCCTCTAAAGAAAGGTTCGTACAAATGTGGAATATCTTCTGGCGGTATACCGATTCCGATATCGTTAATCGAAATTTTAATTGCATCCTGATTGGCGGAAAGCGTTACAAATACTTCATTATTATCGGAATACTTTACCCCGTTTGTAATAATATTATTGATCGCTAATTCTAAAAGCGGTTTATTACACGGAATTAAAAGCAGATTAGAATCTTTTGGGGCAAAATTCATTTTAATGCTGACACGATTATCAGGATAAATTTTATCTAAATCTGATTTTACGTCTAATAACAATTCATCAATTCTGGCAATATCTAAAACTTGTTTGTTTCCGTCGTAACCCGTTTGTGTCAGTTTTAATAAACTTTCGGTGAGGTTTCCTAATCTTGAAGCCTGACTGTAAATGTTTTGCAATGATTCGACATATTCTGAAACTTCACGCTCTTTTAGCAGCATAATTTCAGACTCGGCAATTATGGTTGTAATTGGCGTTTTTAATTCGTGTGAAGCATTATTAATGAAGTTGGCCTGAATTTCAAATGAAGTTTCAAGTCTGTCTAACATATCGTTAAAAGTTTCTGTCAAATCTGAAATTTCATCCGAATTTTTCACTTCCGGAAGTCGGTTATGAAGATTTGAAGCGCTGATTCGGTTTACTTCTTTGGTGATTCTTGCGACGGGATTTATGACTCTTTTTGCCAGAAAACGACCTAAAAAGAAAGCGAGAAGTATGAAACCTATGCCTCCAAAAAGTAATATTTTTATAATATATATAGACGTAGTTTTTCCGCGTCGGTCGCGCGCGCCAACAATTACAATGTATTTTTGATGGCTTTCGGTAAAAACCTGTCCGAGATAATATTTGCTGTTAACTTCAAAATAGTCTTTTCCTGTTGACAGAATATTAGAATAAAATGAATTTGGGAGATTTAGATTTGTATTATAATCAAAACTATTGGCACTGTTGATTTTAAGAACATATTCTTCTTCTTCAATAAGTTCTTCCAGGCCGTTTTTCTTTAAATTACTATAGTATTTGCTTTTTTCAGGATCGTGCTGAAAGTGAATTGATGCTACAATTTTGGCACGGTCTTCTAACCTTTTCAAAAAATGGTAACGGTTATTTTCTCTAAATAAAACAAATACTATTATACTCAATAGCAATGTACTAAAGGTAGAAAGTGCTACATAAGTAAAAGTAATTTTTTTTCTGATATCCATTCTATGGCTTTATAACATAACCTAAACCTTTCATGGTATGAATAAGTTTGGTTTTAAAAGGTTTATCTACTTTTTTTCTTAAATACGTAATATACACATCGACAACATTGGTGTTCATATCAAAATTAATATCCCAAACGTTGTCTAAAATCTGATCGCGGGAAACGATTCTTCCGGCATTTTTTCCCAGATAATATAGTAATTTAAACTCTTTTGCGGTTAAAATTATCGATTCTCCTTCTCTTTTTACCGTTTTTGCACGTCCGTTTATTTCTAAATCGCCAATGGTAATTACATCGATTTTATCTGTTTCCTGATGTGCTCTTCGGTTTAAAGCATTTACTCTTGCATCGAGTTCTCCAAATTTAAAAGGTTTTACCAAATAATCATCGGCACCAGAATTTAGTCCGGTTACAATGTTTTCTGAAGTTCCCAGAGCGGTTAAAAGTAAAATAGGAACAAAATTTTTACTGGCACGAAGTCTGCGGCAAATCTCGATTCCGTTAATATCCGGTAACATAACGTCTAAAACGACAACATCAAAGTTATAATTGTGGATCATTTCGAGGGCAGTTTTGCCATCCATAGCCACACTTACTTCGTTGTTATTTTCGGCAAATCCTTTCCTTAAAATCGATAAAAGATTTGGTTCGTCTTCGACTATTAGTAACTTCATATTAATTTGTATATACAACAAAAATAAGGATTGACTTCAAAAATATTATTCATAATAGTTGTAAATTATGATTTAATTATGAACAACGGCTTTAAAAAGCATAAAAAAAGCAGCTTTATCTAGCTGCTAATTCTTACTTATAAATTTATACACGTTGAACTTAATTAATTAAACATATAGAAACATAGATTTTGTTATTGATCAAAGGCGTTTCACTTGCATTAACAAACATAGCTATGTGTAAATGATATATCATTTATTTTAATCTTTATTCAATTAATACATAAATCTACGTTTCTATGTGTTAAATATTATTCTTTCTAATTTTTAAAATTAAAACTCAATACTGCTCCAAGTCCAAATTGAAAAGTCGAAATATAATCATCAACTGCAACCGGGCCATACCAATATGTCCAATAATAACTCTCACCAACTGCTGCCGACATCGATTGTAAATAAGCGTTAATATTTACAGAGACAGTCGAAGCTGTTTTAATTTTTACACCTCCCTTTACATCCCAGGCAAAATAAGTTCCGCTTCCTCCCTGAGGCGTTTCTAAAATACTAACTCCTGCTCCTGCACCCAAATAAGGCAATAAATTTGATCCTGTATCAAAATAATGGGTGAAATCTGCTAAAATAAAATTGAAGGCGCCTTTATCGTTTCCGGCATTAACCTGATTTCCTAAAGGGCCATAAAAAGGTATTTTTACATCTGATCTTAAATACTTTAACTCAACTGAGTTATTTGTCGAAAAGAAATACTCAAATCCTGCTCCATATTGAAATCCATCTTCAATTGTTGCAGAATAACCGTCGTAATCCAGCTCATCTGAAAAATTATAACCGCCATACAAATTAAGCGAAAAAGACCTTGCATCCTGAGCCTGCATCCCTATCGCCGACAGGAATACAGCTAATAATAAACTGTACTGTTTCATAAATTATGTGTTTGAAAGTTAAATGGTTAGCCAAATTTAATATTTTTTATTGTAATTTCTTACATTTTTAAATATAAATTTCACATAATCAAACACTTACAAACAAAACTATTAAAAAGTTTCTCCAGCATTTAAGTAAAATCCCTTCGAATTATTTCCCCACGCATTATCGATAATTAAATTGGTACGTGTTTTTTTGTCTATTAATATTCTAAGGCCAACACCAACCGTTGGCTGGATTGCATGAAAAAGTGATACATCATTGTCTTTATTACTAGCGGTTACAAAATTGGTAAAAGCTACGCCGCTAAACATTTGATTGCAGGTTATGGGAAACCGAAATTCTGTAGAAAGATATACAAGTCCGTTTCCTCTAAATAATCCTTGTGTGTAACCTTCTCCACTTCTGCTGCGCTGATCCCATCCAATTGCAGGCAGATTTAAATACGGAACATCGCCTCTTGTAACAAATTGTCCGTAAGCCCAGATTCCGAGAATGTAACGCGGATTTTTCTGCGAAAGCGGAATAAAATTTCGGTATTCGGCATACAAAACGTTGCTGTATTTTTGATTATCAAAAAATACGGGATTAAAACGATAATTGATATTCGCAAACCAGCCTCTGGAAGAATTTACCTGATTGTCTCTCGAATCGTAAACCATATTAAAACTTACTCCGGTTAGAAAATATTCTAAATTATCAAAACCGTGTTCCTGATTGTAATTGTAGTGATACGTTAGATTTCCGTTTTCAACATCTAACTCTTTGTCTTTTATATTGGTGTACCAATCGATATTGATTCCTGCACCTACGTAAAAATTCTTTCTTACTTCAAAAGAAGCTGTTTGGTGAAATTTGAAATAATTATAATCCATTTCCTGTGCCAAAGAATCGATGCTAAAACCGGGTTCCTGATCGCGATGCGGCGGAATTATATCTGTTCCGAGTCCGTAGTTTGGCTGTGAAAATATGTAAAGCCTGTAATCGCCGCTTAAAAAGATTCGGTTATTTTTTAGCAGAATATTGTTTTTGACATTGATCAGCCATTGCTTTTTTACGGTATAGGTTATACCCAAATTAGCGACTGAATATTTATCTGATTCTTGTTTTCCTTTGAAAGTATACTGAGCAACGGCACCAAAAAAGAATCCCGTTGCGGGCTGTGAACCAATTGCGGGAATTACTAGGAAAAAATTGTTTTTTGTGGGTTTAACGACTAAAGTAGAATCGGGTTTTTTAAAGATTTCTAAAATAGTTTTGGGTGGACATATTTCTTTTTTTTGAGAATCTGTTTCCGTTTGTGCCATTAGAAATAATGGAAACAGGAAAAGCAGCACTGCCATTTTAATTTTATGCTGAAAACTTATTTTTCTTAAGAATTTCATTCGGCAAAAATTTTAATTTCTATTTAAAAAATCAAACCTCTTGTAAATATAACCCTTATTTTCAACATTTTACAGAACAAAACATTCAGAATACCTCTTTCAATAAAATCTTATTCTACAATTTTTTAAACTTTTACAATCAAAACTACTTTACGGTTGAAATTAATTTTGCAAAATGTTTTAAGAGACATAAATCTTTCATTTAAAAACATTTACAAATAAAATAGATACCATAATGAAAAATACTTTTGAATTTAAGCTTCCTCATTTCCCAACTGATATTTTTGAGTTTGAAAATAATATTTTCTCAGGAAAATCAACATTAAAACAAAATGGAGTTATTGTTGAACAAAGTAAAGAAAGAGGAAAACCTTTTTTAATAAAAAGGGTGAATGACGAAATTGTAGAAGCTTTTCCTAAAATGAACATTCCGGATATCTCTGCACAAGTTTTAAGCATAGACGGAAAAAGATGTGTTATGGCTGCCCAATTAAAATGGTATGAATATATAATTGGTGCACTGTCTTTTCTTTCCTTTTTTACCATAGGTGCAATTGGCATTGTTGCGGGGAGCACGGCAACTATTATTAATTATAATTTCTTCAGACAAAATACTTCACCAATACATAAATATCTTAAAGTTTTTGGAGTAAACGTAATTTGTCTGGCTTTATATTTAATAGCAGTAAGCTGGAAAATGAATCAATAAATAATTAAGAAATTTAAAACACAGAAAAAGAAAAAGCCGTCAGTAAATTGACGGCTTGTTATTATATTTTTTATAGCAATTTTATTTTGTGATAAATTTTGGATGAATTAAATTTTCTAAAGAATAGATTTCATCCCATTTTTCCTGTGTGATCAGCTTTCTTTCTAAAACAGCAATTTGATGTACACTTTTGTTTGTTTTTAAAGCTTCACCCGCAATACTGGCACTTTCTTCGTAACCAATAATTGGATTTAACTGCGTCACAATTCCTATGCTGTTCATGACCATATTATAGCAATGATCAACATTTGCCGTGATTCCGTTAATACATTTATCAATTAAGGTTTGAATGGCATTTGAAAGATAATCTAAAGACGTAAACATCGCAAAAGCAATTACAGGTTCCATTACATTCAATTGTAATTGTCCTGCTTCTGCCGCCATTGTAACCGTTAAATCCTGACCAATTACATAAAAACAAGTTTGGTTTACGACTTCTGGAATTACCGGATTTACTTTACCCGGCATAATGGACGAACCTGGCTGACGTGCGGGTAAATTGATTTCATTTAATCCTGTTCTTGGCCCTGAACTCAACAATCGTAAGTCGTTGCAGATTTTAGAAATCTTAACGGCAGAACGTTTTAAAGTTCCCATAATTTGGACATACGCTCCAGTATCAACCGTTGCTTCGATTAAATCTGGTGAAAGCGTTAACGGAATTCCAACTTCTTTAGCTAAGTAAGCAACACAAATTTCAGGATAGCCTTCCGGAGCGTTTACTTTTGTTCCAATGGCCGTTGCGCCCATATTGATTTCCAAAAGTAATTCCTGAGCATTTTTTAAGCGTTGTATATCTTCACCAATTGTTGTTGCATAAGCTTTAAATTCTTGTCCCAAAGTCATGGGAACTGCATCTTGCAATTGTGTTCTTCCCATTTTTAGAACTTCCTTAAACTCCTCTCCTTTTTTGGCAAAAGCAACTTCTAGACCTGCAAGTGTTTTAATAAAACTATCCATTTTTAAATACAATGCAATTCGAAAAGCCGATGGATAAGCATCGTTTGTAGATTGTGAACAGTTTACATGATTATTGGGATGTAAAAAGTTGTATTCGCCTTTTTTGTGTCCCAGATATTCAAGTCCAATATTTGCGATTACTTCATTGGTATTCATGTTTACAGAAGTTCCCGCGCCGCCCTGAATTAAATCGCTTACAAATTCATCATTAAATTTTCCGGCAATAACCTGATCGCTTCCGTAACAAATCGCTTCGGCAATTTTTGGATCAATGGCATTGCAGTCTTTATTCGCAAGAGCTGCGGCTTTTTTCACATAACCTAAAGCTTTGATAAACAAAGGTTCTTTTGAAATGGGAATTCCGGTAATATTGAAGTTTTCTACCGCTCTAAATGTTTGGATTCCGTAGTACAGATGATTTGGAATTTCTAATTCTCCTAAAAAATCATGCTCCTTTCTTGTTGATTCCATATAATTAAAATTGATGTTTTTTAACTTAAAAAATAAGCGTAAAGCTACATCAAATTCTAAATTTTGTTCACAACTTTTACTTAATATTTTGGCTTAAATTAGTACCTTTTCAGCCTCAAAAATTTAAAAATAAACTTGAAAAAAGAAAGCGAATATTTTCTTGATAAAGAATATAATACGATTATTTATGCCAAAGACGATCTTAATTTTAAAGATTTCGAATGCTGCGTTTTTAATAATTGTAATTTTTCTGCCTGCACTTTTTTAGCGGTTACTTTTATCGACTGCATTTTTAATGACTGCACTTTCACCGAAGCAAAAATTAATTATGTTGCTTTTAGAACGGTGACTTTTAATGGATGTGAAATTAAAGAGGTAAATTTTGCCATGTGCGATAAACTGATTTTTGAAGTTCGTTTTAATGACTGCATTCTGGACTTTTCAAAGTTTTATAATTTAAAAATAAAAGGAACTCCATTCACCAATTGCAGTTTAATTGCGGTTGATTTTATGGCCGCGGATCTAACGGGTGTTTTATTTGACAACTGTGATTTATACCGTTCCGAATTCGACAAAGCCATCGCCAACAAAACCGATTTTAAAACGAGTTATAATTATACGATTGACCCTTCTAAAACAAAACTTAAAAAGGCTGTTTTTGCTTTGAAGGAGCTGAAAGGGTTATTGTTTAAGCATGATGTTATTGTGAGTTAAAGAAAAAAGCCAATATAAAATTGGCTTTGATTATTAATATATATCATTGGAGATTACTTGACGATAGTACCTACCTTAATTTTATACTTTCAGCGATTTTTTTATACTCATTAAAATAAGTATATTTTTTTGATATGTCGGTTCCTAAAAATTGAATTATACCTTTTGGTGTTTGTTTTATATATTGATACATTTTTAGTTCTTTTCCTTCAAAAATTCCAGACATTTCTACTTTTATAATCTCATCTGCGCCCTCTTTATATTTTTCTTCGGAGATCACTTTTATCTTAACATTTTTCTCTTTATAAATATTATTTCCATATTTATATATCAATTTATCACTGTAAGTTTTTAAATCAAATCCATTAAGATTATTAGGTAAAACTCCAATTAAAAAATTATTTATGTAGATTCCATTACCAACCAATTGTTCTTTACCAATAGTATATATACCAAAACTATTCATGACATTTAATAATTCAAATTCTGATTTTTTTAAATCTACATCATAAAATAAATTATCATTAATATTTACTTTTATATTCTCATCATAATATGTACTTAAAACTAAATCTGTTATTTCCTTCCTTTCTTTTTCATCATTTGAAAAAACTCCCATAACTAAAACTGAAAAAGAAGTATCTCCAAAGGCAAGAATAATTTGCTCTGAATCATTACCTTGAGGAGCAAGAGCAAAATAAGCATCATAAAATCCTAATTTAAATTCTTTCTTTATTCTTATTCTTCCGCCTTGCTTTTCTAGCTCATCAATTTTATTACTTATTTTGGTAACAGATTTATGATAGTCTTGGTTTGGAATTTCAATAACTTGAAAATAATTTTTTGAATCTTTTTGAAACCTTTTTAGTTCATTATAATATACATAATCTTTAGATTCATTTATTAATATTTTTGTGCCCTTTACAATTACTTTATTTTCAATATTCGAAATTTTAATTTGATCGGGAATATTTATTGATTGTCCCTTTAAGTTAAAACTGAACACTGAAAATATAAAAAAAAATATTGTGATGTGCTTCATACGCTATTGTTGTTGTCATTATTCAAAAACATAAAAGTAAAAACATCTTTAAAAGGACAAAAACTATTTTTAAATATTTTTCCCCATCACATAATCCTCCATTAAATACCCATTTCCAATTTCTATATCGACTGTTTCTTTGATTTCGAAACCTAGTTTTTTATAGAAATTTAATGCCGTATTAAAACGGTTTACGTTTAATAAAAGAGCTGTAGAATTGTTTTCTAAAGCTAATTTTTCAATTGATTCAAAAACTATTTTCCCGTAACCTTTCCCCTGTGTTTCCGGCAGAAGATAGATTTTATGGATTTTAGTCAGAGCTTCATTTTTATAATTATTTTCAATTCCGATAAATCCAATTGTTGAATCTGAATCTGAAATCAGATAAAATAATTGTTCTTTATTCTCAATTTGCTTTGCTAAAGCTTCCTCAGAATAAAATAAATCTAACATATAATCCAATTGTTCTTTGGTCAAAATTTCGCCGTAAGTAATTGGCCAGGTGATATTAGTGATTTCCTGAATTATTTTAATATCACTTAAACCTGCTTCTGAAATAGTAATCATATTATATTCTAAAAGTATTTTTAATTTGTAAAAATCTGATTTTCTTGTTCGCTTACGCGGATGAAAGTTGTTCGTTTAGTAAGCTCTTTTAATTTTGATGCACCAACATACGTACAAGTGCTTCGTAATCCGCCCAGAATATCTAAAACTGTAGCGATAACATTTCCTTTAAATGGAACTTTTACTGTTTTTCCTTCGCTTGCTCTGTATTCTGCAACGCCTCCAACATGTTTTTCCATCGCGGTTGCCGAGCTCATTCCGTAGAATTGTTTGAATTTTTCACCGTTTATTTCAATTAGTTCTCCTCCGCTTTCTGTATGTCCGGCAAGCATTCCACCCAACATCACAAAATCTGAACCTGCACCAAAAGCTTTTGCAACGTCACCCGGAGTTGAACAGCCGCCATCGCTTATAATATGACCGCCTAAACCGTGCGCTGCATCGGCACATTCGATAATGGCAGAAAGCTGTGGATAACCAACACCTGTTTTTACACGCGTTGTGCATACAGAACCCGGTCCAATTCCAACTTTTACGATATCGGCGCCAGCTAAAAGTAATTCTTCGACCATTTCGCCTGTAACTACATTTCCGGCAATAATTACTTTATCGGGATATTGTTTTCGGGTTTGTTTTAAAAACTGAACAAAGTGTTCTGAATAACCGTTTGCAACATCAATACAAATAAATCTCAATAACGGATTTGCTGTTATGACTTTTCCAATTTTATCAAAATCTTCTTTCCCGGTTCCGGTGCTTATGGCTATATAATTGTAAAAATCCGGCGTTACATTTTTCAAAAAACTATTCCATTCTTCTAAAGTGTAATGTTTATGAATGGCTGTAAAAAGTTTTTCTTTGGCCAAAACCTGAGCCATTTCAAAAGTACCAACTGTATCCATATTGGCGGCCATTATGGGAATTCCTGTCCAATCTGAAGTGCTGTGTAAAAACTTAAAATTTCGTTCTAATGAAACTTCAGATCTGCTTTTGAGCGTTGATCTTTTTGGACGAATCATTACGTCTTTAAATCCTAATTTCAGATCGGTCTCTATTCTCATGGCTTTGAATTTTGGGTTACTTTCAAAGATAGGAATTTTTAGATTGCAGATTTTAGATTTTAGATTTTAGATTTTAGATTGCTAAACTTTGCGCTTAATTGGCACACGGATGATACGGATTCGCTTTCGCGAAAACGCGGATTTTTACGGATTTTAAAATTTAGTTTCAGGTTTCACGTTTGTCACGTTGAGCGAAGTCGAAACGCGCTCCAATGAGAAACCTGAAACCTGAAACTAAACTAAAACTATCCGTGTATAGTCTCGTTTTTCCCGTAATTTTTAATAATCGATTCTTCGAACTCCAGCCATTCTCTCCAGCGTTTTTCAACATCGATTCCGGTTCCGTATTTTCTTGCGTAAGTGATGAATGTGGTGTAATGTCCGGCTTCGCTTTCCATTAATTCTCTGTAGAAAACAGCTAATTCTTCGTCCTGAATATTTTCAGATAAAACTTTGAAACGTTCGCAGCTTCTGGCTTCGATCATTGCAGAAAATAATAATCTTTCTACAAGACCAGAAACACGACTTCCGTCGCCGCTTTTTTTCATGTATTGGTACAGTTCGTTTACGTATTCGTCTTTACGTTCGCGCCCTAGTTTTAATCCTCTTTTGATAATGATATTATGAACCTGCTCAAAATGATCTATTTCTTCTTTGGCTAAAGCCAATAAATCTTTAACCAAATCCTGATGTTCCGAGTTATTGGTAATAATTGTAATCGCGTTTGTTGCTGCTTTTTGCTCGCACCAAGCGTGATCTGTTAAGATTTCTTCTATGTTTTTCTCAACGATATTTACCCATCTTGGGTCGGTTGGCAGTTGTAATCTTAATACGCCCATGGCTTTTATTTTGTTTCAGGTTTATTTTGTTTCAGGTTGCAGGTTTTCTATTCTAAATGAAAAAAGTTTAAAGTTTCATAATCCGCTTATTTACGCATTACAAAACTTTAAACTTGAAACCTGAAACTTTAAACTAATTAATATGCAAAAATTGGTCTTTCGCTCATTAATTCGTTTACTTGTTCAGCAACTTCTTCGATAACGTCTTCATTTGTATGATCAGTAAGAACTTTATCGATTAAAGCTACGATAGTTTCCATATCTTTTTCAACTAAACCACGAGTTGTGATTGCAGCTGTTCCAACACGAATTCCTGACGTGATAAATGGTGATTTATCGTCAAATGGAACCATGTTTTTGTTTACTGTAATTTCTGCTTTTACTAATGCATTTTCAGCTTCTTTTCCAGAAATATTTTTATTTCTTAAATCGATAAGCATCATGTGGTTATCAGTTCCGCCAGAGATAATATTGTAACCTCTTTTTACGAAAGCATCTGCCATTGCGTTTGCATTTTTTTGTAATTGCATTGCATAAGAGAAGAATTCATCTTTTAACGCTTCACCAAAAGCAACAGCTTTAGCAGCGATAATGTGCATTAAAGGCCCACCTTGGTTTCCTGGGAAAACAGCTAAATCTAATAATGAAGACATCATTCTGATTTCTCCTTTTGGAGTTTTTAATCCTTGTGGGTTTTCGAAATCTTTCCCCATTAAGATCAAACCTCCACGAGGTCCGCGTAATGTTTTGTGAGTCGTTGTAGAAACGATATGACAATGTGGAATTGGATCGTTTAATAATCCTTTTGCAATAAGACCTGCTGGGTGAGAAATATCAGCAAATAAAATTGCTCCTACGCTGTCAGCGATTTGTCTGAAACGAGCAAAATCCATATCACGAGAATAAGCCGAAGCTCCTGCGATGATTAATTTTGGCTGTTCTTTAGTTGCAATTTCCTGAATTTTATCATAATCTAAACGACCAGTTTCAGCATCTACTCCGTAAAAAACCGGGCGGTATAAACGTCCTGAAAAGTTTACAGGAGAACCGTGCGTTAAGTGTCCACCGTGAGATAAATCGAAACCTAAAATAGTATCTCCAGGATTTAAACATGCGTGATAAACTGCTGTATTTGCCTGAGAACCTGAGTGAGGCTGTACGTTTGCGTATTCAGCACCAAATAATTCTTTAGCTCTGTCAATAGCAATTTGCTCGATAACGTCAACTACTTCGCAACCGCCGTAGTATCTTTTGCCAGGATACCCCTCAGCATATTTGTTAGTTAAAACAGACCCGGCTGCTTCCATTACCTGATCACTTACAAAATTTTCTGAAGCAATTAGTTCTAATCCGTGAATTTGTCTATCTTTTTCTTCTAGAATAAGATCAAAAATTTGTTCGTCGCGTTGCATTTCTTCGTTTTTCGTTAATTTCCTGCAAAAATACAAAAAAACGTTTGTGATACTGTTAGATTATGATATATTTGACATGTAATTTTTCAACAAATAATTAACATTCAACATGCCAATAACCGCCAACGATACCAAAAGAAAATCATGGTTAGAAGTACCTGAAAATAGCGACTTCCCTATTCAAAATATCCCTTTCGGTGTATTTCTTACCAAAGAAAATGTCGTTACAGTAGGAACTAGAATTGGCGATTACGCTATAGATTTAGGGGCTTTACAACAATTAAACTATTTTGAAGGAATAGATTTAACCGATGATATGTTTATGCAGGACACGCTTAATGATTTTATTTCTGATGGAAAAAAAACATGGCGTTTGGTGCGAAATCGTATCGCTGATATTTTCGACGAAACCAATCCTCAGCTAAGAGATTCAACAAAAGACCGCGATATTGTTATTTTTAATATCGACGATGTCGAGATGCAATTACCTGTTTTAATTGGTGATTATACTGATTTTTATTCAAGCAAAGAACACGCTACAAACGTAGGTAAAATGTTCCGCGATCCAGAAAATGCGCTTCTGCCAAACTGGTTACATATTCCGGTTGGATATCACGGAAGAAGTTCGACAATTGTTCCATCTGGAATTCCGGTTCACCGACCAATGGGACAAACAATGCCAGCTGGCGGAGATTACCCTGTTTTTGGTCCGTCTCGTTTAGTAGATTTTGAACTTGAAACCGCTTTTATTACTACTGATGTGAATATTATGGGAGAAAATATCCCAACATATGAAGCAGAAGATTATATTTTCGGAATGGTTTTATTGAATGACTGGAGCGCGCGCGATATCCAAAAATGGGAATATGTGCCTCTTGGACCATTCTTAGCCAAAAACTTTGCAACATCAATTTCTCCGTGGATTGTTACTATGGATGCTTTGGAGCCTTTTAGAACAAAAGGTCCTAAACAAGATCCGTCGCCGCTTCCATATTTGCAGACAAAAGGAAAAAAAGCTTTTGATATTCATTTAGAGGTTTCAATTAAGCCAGAAGAAGCTGAAGAAACTATAGTTTCAAAATCTAATTTTAAATATTTATACTGGTCAATGAGTCAGCAGTTAGCGCATCATACTTCAAACGGATGTCGCGTAAATTCTGGTGATATGATGGGATCTGGAACTATTTCGGGGCCAACTCCTGATAGTTTTGGTTCTATGTTAGAATTGACTTGGGGCGGGAAAAATCCTCTTACTTTAAAAGATGGAAGTGAACGTAAATTCATTGAAGATAATGATACTGTAATTATTAGAGGTTTCTGTGAAAATGCAGAAGTTCGAATTGGTTTTGGAGAAGTTGCGAGTCAGCTTTTACCTCCATTTATCAGACAATGAAGAGCAGATAAATCATCTGAAGATATATAGAAAATAAAAAACCTTGGTTATCGCCAAGGTTTTTTTTATGTCTTTTTTTGCCACAGATTAAAAGAATTAAAATGATTTTTTTATCTGAATGTTTTTAATCTCGCAAAGTCGCGAAGGCGCAAAGTTTTTTTTAGTTGCCTCCAGTTTTAACTGGAGATATTTACATTTTGCAAGAAAAAAGGCTTTAGCCAAAAAAGAGTTTGGCTAAAGCCCCTAATGGTGACTTTATTTTTCCTCCAGTTAAAACTGGAGGCTATTTAATAAAATTATAAAAACTTTGCGTCTTCGCGACTTTGCAAGATTAAATCTGTATACAATACTTTGACGAAAATCTTAGCGGGGCTTCGACTTCGCTCAGCCTGACAACCGTATAAAAAAATTGCGCCTTTGTCTTCGTAGCAAAAAAATTATGCCGGAATCTGCTGGCTTAAGCAATGCAGTGTTCCGAATCCCCAGATAAAATCAATACAGCTTATTCCGATTACTTCTCTATCAGGGAAACATTCTGATAATATATTTAATGCAACACGATCGTTGCTGTCATTAAATGTTGGCACTAAAACACAATTATTCAAAATTAAGAAATTAGCATAACTTGCCGGTAGTCTTAAATCTTCAAAATCTACACGTTTTGGCATTGGCAATGCTACAATAACCGGCGATTTTCCGTTTTCTAGTTTTGCGTTTTGCAAACGTTTCAAATTATCTTGTAAAGGTTTATAATTTGAATCGTTTTTATCAGTTTCAACAATTGTAACAATAGTGTCTTCATTTACGAATCGGCATAAATCGTCGATGTGTCCGTGTGTATCATCGCCTTCTATTCCGTCACCAAGCCAAATAACATTGGTAACTCCTAGATATTCTTTAAAAACAGCTTCGTAATCTTCTTTTGTAAAACCTTGATTTCTAACCTGAATTGTTGGATGCATCAAACATTCTTCAGAAGTCAATAAAGTTCCTTTTCCGTTTACATCAATTGCACCGCCTTCCACGATTACAGGTTTTCCTTTATATGTAACCTGAGTTAACGGCACATCAATAAAATCAGCCACTTTACCCGGAACAAATTTATCCAATTGATAATTTTTATATTTTGCCCAGCCATTGAAGTTGAAATTCAAAGCTTCTCTTTTTGAACCATTTTTCACAATAATCGGCCCGGAATCACGCATCCAGCTTCTGTTGGTTTTATGGATTATATAGGAAACATTTTTGATATCAACACGAGCTCTTTCAAGCATTTCGGCTACTTTTTCTTTTAGCTTTTCATCGGCTACGACCAAAAAAACAGTTTCAAAAGTGGCTACTTTTTTAATAAATTCTACAAAAGCCCATTGAACTGCTTCATATTTTCCCGGCCAGTCGTTACCGTTATGCGGAAAACATAATACAATGCCTTGTTGTTTTTCCCACTCTGCTGGAAATCTTCTATTATTTGCTGCCATAAAAAAGTTCTAATTTTTAAAAGTGTACAAAGATAAGCATTCGTTAGGATTTTAAAACATCTGAATAAAAATCATGTGTTATTTCACAAAGAATATCTTCCAAAAATTAAGTTAAAGATTAAATAATGAAGACTTAATATTCGACCGGGATTGGCTAATTACATTTGGCAAAACTAAAACACTAACAAATGAAAAAAGTAACCCTATCCTTATTAGCAGCTTTATTTTTAATGACTAGCTGTAATAACGATGAAAATTCTAACAACGAAGAACAAGAAGTTGTTGTAAATGAGAATCCTGCCACTTTTAAAGAAATTGGTTCAATTAAAATTGGAGATGCTGCTGCCGCTGAAATCTCTGCTTACTGCGAAAAAACAAAAAGACTTTTTACTGTAAATAACAGTGGAACGAATCAAATTGATGTTATTGATTTAGCTGATCCAACAAAACCGGTTAAAATTGGAAAAATTGATTTAGCTTCTTATGAAGGTGCTTCAAATAGTGTTTCTATTTATGATGGAAAACTGGCAGTTGCTTTAGAATCAACAATAAACAAACAAGGAAACGGAAAAGTTGTTGTTTTTAATACAAGCGATTACAGCTTAATAAAACAAGTTACAGTTGGTGCATTGCCAGATATGATTACATTTTCTGCTGACGGAAAATATATTATGACTGCTAATGAAGGTGAGCCAAATACCGATTATTCTCAAGATCCAAACGGAACCATTTCTATTATCGAAACTAGTAATTATACTGTTACAACTCTTGATTTTGCTTCTTTCAGTAGTCAGGCTGCGGCATTAGCTAAAGACGGATTCAGAATTTCTAAGTTTGCTAAAAGCTTTGCTCAGGATATTGAACCAGAATACATTACAATTTCTGATGATTCAAAAACGGCTTGGGTAACTTTGCAGGAAAACAATGGTGTTGCAAAAGTGGATTTGACTTCAAAAACTATTACTGCAATTTACCCTTTAGGATTAAAAGATTACAATACGGCAGAAAATGCTATTGATGTAAGTGATAGTGACGATAAAATTGCCTTTAGCCCATGGAAAGTAAAAGGATTATATATGCCGGATGCTATCAGTCATTTTTCATCTAATAATGTTCCTTATTTTGTTACTGCTAATGAAGGTGATGCAAGAGAATATGATGCTTATACGGATATTAAACGTATGAAAAGCTTAAAGCTTGATGCAACGGTTTTTCCTGATGCAGCTACTTTAAAATTAGATGCTAATTTAGGAAGATTGAATCTTATTACTGATATGGGAGATACTGATGGTGATGGAGATTTAGATGAAATGGTGAGTTTTGGTGCAAGATCATTTTCGATCTGGAATGGAAACACTGGAAAAATTGTTTATGACAGTAAAAATGATGTTGACAAAAAAACAAATGAATTAGGAACTTACGATGACAAACGAAGTGATGATAAAGGTTCTGAACCAGAAGCTGTAGTTGTTGCCAAAATGGGAAATCAGAATATTTTGTTTGTTGGTCTTGAAAGATCTGATGCTTTTATGACTTATGATGTTACGAATCCTGCTTCACCTCAATATTTACAAACGGTAAAAACGGGTGATGCTCCAGAAGGTGTACTTTATATTCCTGCTTCAAAAAGTCCAACTAAAAGAAGTTTAGTTGTAGTGAGCAGCGAAGGCGATGGAACTATAAAAATATATCAGCCAGATTTAAAATAACCAGTATTTTAAAATTCAAAAAAGGGTAAAATTTAGATTTCACCCTTTTTTTTTGCTAAAAACAAAAGTTTAATTAATGTATTTTCAGATTCTTAGACAAAACAATGGGAATTATGTAAGACGGTATACAACACATTCCAAAAATACCAGCCCTACTTTTGCTAAGAGTTTAAATAAAAGCCGAATTAAATTTTTTGATATTATGAAAAAGAAATTAGCATCTGTATCTCTTTTACTATTAGCCTTCGCTGCAAATGCACAAATGACTACAACGTCTACAACACCAAGTATTGAAAAGCCAGAATATAACAAATGGTCTATCGAATTAAATGGTGGTGTTAATAAACCAACACGAGCCATGACTCCGGGATATGCCACTGAAAGCCTGAATTTGTTTCATGGTGATTTAGGTGTACGATATATGTTTAATCCAAAGTTTGGTGTAAAGTTAGATGTTGGATACGATCAATTTACAGAAAAAGACAATACTCCTGATTTTGAAAGCCGATATGTACGTGCAAGTTTACAAGGGGTTATTAATGTTGGACGCGCCTTAAATTTTGAAACATGGACAAATACTATTGGGATTTTGGCTCATGGAGGTTTTGGAGTTTCGCAAATTAGTACTGAAACCGGTTTTGGCGGTCAGGATTATATGGCGCACGGAATCGCAGGTTTGACAGGACAAATTAAATTAAGTAACCGAGTTGCTTTGACTGGTGATCTTACCGGAATTATTAACGGAAGACAAAACTGGAATTTTGACGGAATGGGAAATACTACAACCGATTCTTTTGATGGTATTTTATTGAATGCGTCTGTTGGTTTGACTTTCTACTTAGGTAAAAATGAAAAACATGCTGACTGGTATTCTGAAGAAAATGAAAGGTTAAATAAATTAGAAGACAGAGTTACTACTATTGAAACTGGTCTTATTGACAGTGATAAAGATGGTGTCGCTGATCTATATGATTTAGAACCAAATACAATTGCCGGAGTGGCTGTAAATACAAAAGGGCAGTCTATTGACAATAATCAAAATGGTGTACCGGATGAACTGGAAAGCTATTTAGAGAAAACATACGGACAAAACGGTAAAGGTGCAACAAACAGCACTGTAGAAGAATTAATTAATGGGGGATATGTAAATGTTTATTTCGATTTTAATTCGTCTAAACCAACAAACGCTTCTTTATCTGGTGTTGATTTCTTAGTGAAATATCTAAAAAATAATCCTGGAAAATCTGCGGATATTGTGGGTTACGCTGACGAAATTGGAAAAACCAGCTACAATACTGAGTTGTCAAGAAAAAGAGCTGAAGCTGTGAAGAAAGTTGCTGTTAATGCGGGAATTGATGCTTCAAGATTGAATGTAATTGCGAACGGAGAAGATACTTCGGTAAACAAAAATTCAAAAGAGGCACGTCAAATCGTGAGAAGAGTTACTTTTCAGGTAAAGTAAATTATATATTACATTAAAAAAGGCGGTTTCAAATTATTGAAACCGCCTTTTTATTTTATATAAACATAAATTATTTATCGATTGCTCTTTTGGTAATATCTCCAAAAGCATCAATTCTTCTATCTCTAAAGAATGGCCAGTTTTGACGAACATTTTCCTGTAAATCTAAGTCAACCTCAGCAATTAATATTTCTTCTTTATCGTGTGATGCCTGCGCTAAAATTTCTCCTTGCGGGCCAGCAATAAATGATGCTCCCCAAAATTGGATTCCTTCTGTTCCTTCAAGATATTTTTCAAGACCAATTCTGTTCGCTGCTGCAACGAAAACACCATTTGCAACGGCGTGGCCTTTCATTACATTCATCCATGCTCCGTATTGATTTTCTCCGTATTGTTCTTTTTCTTTTGGGTGCCATCCAATTGCAGTTGGATAAAATAAAACCTCAGCACCTTTTAAAGCTGTAATACGAGCAGCTTCCGGATACCATTGATCCCAGCAGATTAATGTTCCAACTGTTCCTTTTTTAGTCTCTATTGCCTTGAAACCTAAATCCCCTGGCGTAAAATAGAATTTTTCATAAAAGTGCGGATCGTCTGGAATGTGCATTTTACGGTATAAACCAGCTTCTGTACCATCTGTATCGATGATATAAGCGCTATTATGGTAAATTCCTGCCATTCTTTTTTCGAAGAAAGGAACAATAATTACTACTCCTAATTCTTTTGCCAATTCGCTAAAAGCAATAAATGAAGTGCTGTAAAGTGGCTCTGCTAATGCAAAATTGTCTACATCTTCACTTTGGCAGAAATAATGACTGCTATATAATTCAGGAAGTAAGATAACTTCTGCTCCTTGGCTTGCAGCATCTCTTACCCAGCTGATACATTTTTTTAAATTGTTTTCGGCTACATCATTCAGGTTTAACTGAATTACCGATATTTTATATTTTCTTTTCGACATGACATAAAATTTAGAGTGCAAAAATAGTAAATTTTAGAGGAATGGCAAAAGTATACTGTTTTAAGAGTGTATAAAAAAAGAGCTAAACAGCTCTTTTATAATTGTGCACCTGAATCTCGTTTAAGAGAAAATATTTTTACAATAAAAACTATTTCATTTTCTACTTTATACAATAATTTATACTCTCTTACAATAATTCTTCTGTATTCTGGCTCGATCTCATCTTTTTGAAATTGTTCGCTAAAATTTATTTTTTTAGCTGCATTCAAAATATCATCCTTAACATTATTTGCTCCTTGAAGAGATCTTTCTTTGTAATAATTAAAAATCGTTTTTAGCTGGTCTTTGGCTGAATTAGTCCAAACAATCTTTTGAATTTCGCTCATTACCAGTTCTCAGATTCTTTTTCTAAATCTTGCTGTGAAATTATATGGCCGTTTTTAATTTCTAATTCAGCATCAGCTAATTCCGTTTTATAAACAGTTTTTGTAATAGGTTTTCCATCAACAGAAAAAGCAACTATTTCTTCTTCCTGATAGCTTTCAATAACTGCTTTAACAACTTTTAAAAGACGTTCATCTGCAGTATTGATATATTCTAAAATACTATCTCTCAATTCCAAAGCTCCCATATCATATTTCTTTTTAATTATTCAAAGATAATCATTTCCGGTTATTCCTAAATAAAAAACCATTTTACATCGGTTCAAAAATTAAACGTCTGCAAAATGGTTTTACCACCTAAATAATCAACTAAGAAATGTTAGTCTATAACAACACTTTTAGTTATAAATTCTGTTTCTGATTTTTTGAATTTGATTTCAACAGTTCCTTTTGCAGTTGCTTTAAATTTATAAACTGTTTTTTTAGGATCTGGAACTTGCTGCGTGCAAACTCCAGTTGGATATTTCGCTATAACTTGTAATCCATTAACGGCTCCAATTTTTACTTCAGAAATTTTATCGAATTCTCCACAAGCATTATCAACAACGTAAGTTACTTCATAGCTTAATTCGTCATTCACTTTTCCTGTAGCTGGTCCACTAATTCCAGTAACCAATGCTGCTTTTGAAACTGAATCGTTTACTGGTTCCTCGTCGTCATCATTATTGCATGAAACAAATCCAATTGACAAGAATAAAACTACTAAAACTGATTTTAATTTAAAACTTTTCATATAAAATAATAATTTAATGTTATAATATGAAGATGCAGTATAAATAAAATGGTTGCTTTGATGAAATGTTAATTTGAACAATGAAATGACTAAACTTTTGAAATTGAGAAACTTATTCAATAAAAATATTTTTAAAAAGAAGCATAATTTCTTATGAAAATAAAATTTTCTGGTTAGCCCCGATAGAAACGATATCCTTTTGTTCGCTTCTTTAGCGGGCAAAAGATATAGTGGATAGCGGGAGAGATAGTCTTTGTAGAATTTGATTTTTGTGCTTTAAAAAAATAAAATCATATATGGCACAAAAAAAACCGCTTTACCTATGTAAAACGGTTTTAATATTTTAAAGAGATAAAGTTAGTCAGTTATAACAACTTTTGTAACTATAAATTCAGTCTCAGACTTAGCAATTCTTAAATAATAAGTTCCTGCTAGGTTTGTTTTAATTTTATAATTCGTTTTTTTTATTTCAGGATCCGGTAAAGAACAAGTTGCAGCTGGATATTTTGCTTCAACTTGATATCCAAGTTCTTTATTAAATTCAACATCAGTCATTTTGTTAAATTCTCCGCAACCATTTTCAACCTGAAAAGATATATTATATATAAGTTCCTGACCTACTTTTCCTGTTGTTGGCCCTAGAACGGTGGTTGCATAAGCGCTTTTATAAATGTATCCATCTCCTTGAGGAGTGTCGTTATCACTACTACACGAAGTTAATACAGTCATAATAAATAATACAAAGGCCAGAGATTCTAATTTAATTTTTTTCATAAAAATAATATTTGTTATTATATAGATATTAATTTGTGATTTAGGTTGCTTTACAAAATGTTAAAGTTTAAAAGAAAAAACGATATATTAATCCTTTTATTTTTTTATCCTTTGTAATTACAACAATAACTTTGCCATTTATCTTTTAAAAATCTTTTTAAAGACATTCACAAATCCTAAAACTACAAGCCCTAAAGCCAATCCAATTACAAATTCTTTTATAATGGAAGGGATCTTAATTTCTTCAGATAAATGATGGAAATATGGAATGTAATGCACAAAAATACCTCCGGCAACTAATATCAAAGCTATTGTACCAATTACGGTTAGGCTTTTAATAACCAATGGAAGTGCTTTAACCAAAATATTTCCTATGAATTTTGATATGCTTTTTTCTCTTTTACTAAATTTGATAAGCTTATACCCTGCTTCATCCATTCTAACAATTAGGGCTACAATACCATAAACTCCTATGGTTGCGATTACTGCAATGATTGATGTTACGATAATTTGTTGTGTAATAGGCTTGCCTATTACAGTTCCCAGTGCTATAATTACGATTTCGACAGATAAGATAAAATCGGTTACGATTGCTGATTTTATTTTGCCTTTTTCGGCTTCTAAAATTTGTTCTTCTGTTAGAACTTCTTCCGTAATTCCTTCTGATTCTTCGTGATCATGAGGAAAAATAAATTCGTAAATTTTCTCGGCTCCTTCATACGCCAGGAAAAGTCCGCCAAGAACCAAAATTACAATGATTGCAACAGGAAAAAATGCACTTAGTAGAAAAGCGACAGGCAAAATAATAATTTTGTTAAGGAGGGAACCTTTACTAATTGCCCACAATACAGGAAGTTCCCTTGATGAAGCAAACCCAGAAGCTTTCTCAGCATTAACTGCCAAGTCATCGCCCAGAATACCTGCTGTTTTTTTTGCTGCAACTTTACTCATTACTGCAACATCGTCCATAATTGCTGCGATATCGTCTAATAGTACGAAAAAACCTGATGCCATTATATTTTGTCTTTGTTTAAATTTAGTTGTGCGAATTTAAGACTTTTTATGCTGATGTTTTTAATGATTTGATGGATTTAATTTTTAACTGCACTGACCTAATAATAGCCAGATAATTACAAATACGAGTATAGTTCCAAAACATCCGCCGCCTAATTTTTTCGCTCCATATCCGGCGATTAGTCCTCTAAATATATTGTTCATGATAATTAAATTTTATGTTATAGTAAATTTGAGAATTAAATCAGAATTTCTGTTTATATGACTTTTGAAAAAAGTTTCATTATTCACGGATATAAAAAAACACCAGCCTTTCGACTGGTGTTTCCTCCTCAAAAAAATAATTAACCAAACAAATTATAGTACGGGTTGTGTTTGATTTCTAAAAACCAGCTTCCCGTCGAAAGCATCCAGTAAAATGATGCTGTCTGTTGTTATATTTCCTGCAAGGATTTCTTTTGACAATTGATTCAGAACTTCTCTCTGAACAATACGTTTTACAGGTCTTGCACCAAAATGCGGATCATATCCTTTGTCTGACAAGTAAGCGATTGCTTCTGGAGTTGCATCCATTGTAATTCCTTGAAGTGCCAGCATTTTTGTAACGCTCTTTAATTGCAGGCTTACAATTTTTGAAATATTATCTACTGTAAGCGGCGTAAACATTACAATTTCATCTATACGATTTATAAATTCAGGACGAACGGTTTGTTTTAATAATCCTAAAACTTCATTTTTAGCAGCTTCTGTGGCAGCTTCAACGCTTCCTTTTAGGTTTTCAAATTTTTCCTGAATAATATGACTTCCCATATTAGATGTCATAATGATAATCGTGTTTTTGAAATCAGCAAGGCGGCCTTTATTATCAGTTAATCTACCTTCATCTAAAACCTGCAATAAAATATTGAACGTATCCGGATGTGCTTTTTCGATCTCATCTAACAAAATAACTGAATATGGTTTTCTACGAACAGCTTCAGTCAATTGACCACCTTCATCATAACCTACATATCCCGGAGGCGCACCAACTAAACGGCTCACGCTGTGACGTTCCTGATACTCGCTCATGTCAATACGAGTCATTGCATTTTCGTCATCAAAAAGATATTCTGCTAATGCTTTTGCCAGCTCTGTTTTACCAACTCCGGTTGTTCCTAAAAATAAGAATGTTCCAACAGGTTTTTTCATATCCTGCAAACCGGCGCGGCTTCTGCGAACGGCATCACTCACAGCTTCAATTGCTTCTTCCTGACCTACTACACGTTTGTGTAATTCATCTTCAAGATGCAATAGTTTTTCTCTTTCTGTCTGAAGCATTTTCATAACCGGAATTCCAGTCCATTTTGCTATAACTTCTGCAATATCTTCTCTGGTTACTTCTTCTTTAATTAAAGAATTACCAGATTGAAACTCCAATAATTGTTTTTGTAACGCTTCCTGACGTTCCTGTGCTTCTTTGATTTTTCCGTAGCGAATTTCAGCTACTTTACCATAATCACCGTCACGTTCTGCACGTTCAGCTTCATATTTGAAATCTTCAATTTCTAATTTTACAGCCTGAATTCCGTCAACAATATCTTTTTCAGATTTCCATCTTGCGTAGATTTCGTTGCGCTCTTCTTTCAGGTTTGCCAAATCCATGTGCAGGATTTTCAGTTTGCTTTCTTCTTTTTCACGTTTAATGGCTTCTATCTCGATTTCCAACTGCATTATTCTACGATCCAAAACATCTAATTCCTCCGGTTTTGAATTGATTTCCATACGAAGTTTCGAAGCTGCTTCGTCCATTAAATCAATCGCTTTATCCGGTAAAAAACGGTTTGTAATATAACGTTGTGAAAGTTCAACAGCGGCAATAATCGCCTCGTCTTTAATCTGTACTTTATGGTGCGTTTCGTATTTCTCTTTAATTCCGCGTAAAATTGAAATCGCACTTTCCGTATCCGGTTCGTCGATTAGTACTTTTTGGAAACGTCTTTCAAGCGCTTTATCTTTTTCAAAATATTTTTGATATTCATCTAAAGTTGTTGCACCAATTGCTCTTAATTCTCCACGAGCCAAAGCTGGTTTCAGGATATTAGCCGCATCCATTGCACCTTCACCTCCACCCGCGCCTACTAGCGTATGAATTTCATCAATAAACAAAACGATATCTCCTTCGGCAGCGGTAACTTCTTTTACAACTGATTTTAAACGTTCTTCAAATTCTCCTTTAAATTTTGCTCCGGCGATCAAAGCCCCCATATCTAATGAGAAAACGATTTTATTTTTTAGGTTTTCCGGAACGTCTCCATCAACAATTCTGTGCGCTAAACCTTCTGCAATTGCGGTTTTACCAACTCCGGGTTCACCAATAAGCATTGGATTATTTTTTGTTCTACGGGTCAAAATCTGCAATACACGACGAATTTCCTCATCACGGCCAATAACCGGATCCAGTTTTCCTGTACGCGCTAATTCGTTTAAATTTTTAGCGTATTTATTTAATGAATTATAAGTTTCTTCGGCTGAAGCAGAAGTTACTCTTTCGCCTTTACGTAATTCTTCGATTGCGGCTTTTAAACCTTTTCCGGTAACTCCCTGATCTTTTAAAATTTGAGATACTTTGCTTTTTGAATCAAAAATTGCCAAAATTAAATGTTCTATCGAAACGTATTCGTCGTTCATTTTTTGTGCAATGATTTCTGCTTCATTCAAAGCTTTGTTTGCATCTCTGGAAAGTAAAATGTCACCTCCTGAAACTCTTGGAAAACTCTGAATTGTACTGTCTAAAATTTGTAAAAACAAAGGCACATTTACGTTTAATTTCTTTAAAATAAACGGCGCGACGTTTTCATCAACTTCAAAAATTGCTTTGAAAATGTGTTCATTTTCAATTTGCTGCTGGCCATTTCGCTGCGCTAATTGCTGCGACAATTGAATGGCTTCCTGCGATTTAATAGTAAATTTATTTATGTTCATATTTTTTAAGATTTGATTGATTTTTGTTTTTAAATATTCGATTACATTAAAGTTACAACTTATCGAGGTACATTTTTAACTCAAAAGATTTAACTTTGTTTTCTAATATTCAAATTATATTCCACAGTAAAAACAAAGACAAAATGACGTAAAAAATCTGATTTTAATCAGTTTTAGATGTCAAAAAGTCATAAAACAAGCCAAATATGAGTTTTTTAAATTCAATCTTCGGAAGTTCTGAGAACTCAGATTCTCCAAAAAGTAAAGTTAATTGGACTGAATTAACCGATATTCATCAATTAATGGAAATCGAAGCCATATCTAACGAAAAACCTGTTGTAATTTTTAAACACAGTACAAGATGCAGTATCAGCCGTATGGCATTGAAACAATTTGAGAGAGAGTTTGATCTTGAAGAAGTTGTTGATGCTTATTTTCTTGATCTAATTGCACACAGAGATGTTTCTAATGAAATCGCAAGTAGATTTGGGGTTTACCATGAATCGCCGCAATTAATTTTAATCAAAAACGGAAAAGCAGTTTACAATGTTTCTCACAGTGATATCGATGCTGAAGCTTTGAAAAGTAAAGTATAGTTTTTTTTGCCACAGATTATAAAGATTAAAATGATTTCTTTTTTTGCCACGAATTACACAAATTTACACAAATCAATTCGTGAAAATTTGTGTAATTCGTGGCGACTTGACAAAGATTAGAAAATCATTTTAATCTTTATAATCTGTGGCAAACCTAATTTAAAAGCTTTCTCCAGATCCGCCACCGCTAAATCCTCCTCCTCCAAAATCCATTGGCGATTCGGTTTTAACTTCGGGTTTCATGCCAAAAGTTGAAGCAACAATTAAAGCCTGCGCATTCAAAATTGCTGTTGAATGATTGATTCTGTCTGGTTTAAAAGTTAATCCTGACTCTTTATTTTTTAATTTTTGGATGGAGAAATAAGCAATTACAAACATTACTAATCCGCCAATAGTCAATGCCGCTTCAATTGGCAAAACCGAATAATAAAATCGGATGGTGAAAACGGTAAATGCAATTGCTGCAAAACTAATCCAAAGCATGATTCTGTCTTTGGTTTTTAAAGCCTGAACCAAATACACAATGGGAACTATAAACGTAAATGCGTAAAAGAAATAAGCAAACGGAATATCTTGTCCCGGCTGAACCTCAACTCCTAAAAGTTCTGCAGAAAGTTCTCTAACTACTAAATAATTACAGGAAAGATAAAACAGAATCAAACAGAAACTATTGGCTAATAAAAGTCCGTTGTAATAGTAAACTTCTTTTAAATTCTTGATCTTTTGTTTTGTAAAAAAATAAAATCCTGCTGAAGCCAGCATTGCTGCAAAAGGTAAAATTGTTTTACCAATATCTCCAATTTCAAACAGACCGAAAAATAAAACTGCTGAACCTGCCAAGCAAAAAACAAGCATAGAAAGTAGATGCAGATATCTTTTATAAGTTAAAAAAGAAGCAATGGCAACAAAAATAGCAGGAGTTAATCCAGTTTCAAAATCTTCTGTAAGTATAAAAACTGCTCCGCCTACATTTAAAAGTATTCCTAAAATAAAAGCATCGTCTAAGCCGTGCCTGTAATATTTGTTAGTCGCTAATAATTCAGCACCTGCAATACCAACACCTGCGAAAAGAAAACAGCAAATTTTGAAAAAAGATTCTGCGCCTGATAATGCTATTAAAGAAATAAAACTGCAAATCGATGAATATAAAAATGAGCCCAGCAGAAAAAATCCTAAACGAACTAAAATGTTATTTTGAATTTTGAAAGATGGTAATTGATTTCTAATTATTTTTTTTTGCTCTTTACTTATAAACCCTCCGCTTTCAAGGGAATCTGCTTCTTCAGTTAAAAACAAATTGTTTAGTAAATTTTTATCGTGTACTATCATTCGGCTATTTCTTTATTGAAGTTTTTAATCAGTTTTATAAACAATACTATCGAGCCAATGAAATAAACTGGTAATATCATTATAAATAATACCCATATATCGCCAAAATCAATATGTTCGAAAATTCTAAATATGAAAATATTAATGCCAATGTAGGCGTAAACAATCATAAAAATGTATAGTGAAATGGCTTTGAGCTGATGACTTATTTTATAAAAATAAACAGATGAACCTGCTAAAATTAAAGAGAAAAGAAGCCATATAATATCTTCACTAACCATATTGCTTATTGATGCAATACTTATAATATGCAAAGCAAATGTGAGATAGACAAGCGCAAAATGTGTTTTTAAATTAATTCTAAAACTATAAACTGTCCATAGAATCAATAAAAATCCAAGCATAATGGCAGAATAACTCAAACTTTGATTGTCATAAAAGTTATTATTGCTGTTAAAAATATCCTGAGGCGTTACCGAAAGTCCAACGTAAGCTGCCAAACCTGTAACGGCAATCGTAAGAACACTTTTATTATCAAAATAATAAGCACAAAAGAAACTGACAATTGTGGGAACTAAAGTCGCTAAACCATAATGTGTTCCAAATACTTCATATTGAACCTGGAGATATCCTATAAAAATACAGGTGAGAACATTTGCTGTTAAAACTATATATTCCAGAAAATGACTTTCTGTTGTGGTTTCTGTTTTCTGAAAACCTTTGGAATTTTTAAAACAGTAATAAAAACAGCCGCAAATAAGAACAAACAAAATAGCCAGAAGTGCAATATGTCCAATGCTGTCAATATTGTCATAAATAAGAATTCCAATTCCGGATGTGAACATTAAAACCGAAATCGAAAGTAACAGTTTTAATTCGACATTAAGCGAGAAAATATTGAGGCTTCGATATTCTTTTATTTCCTGAAGCTGATTTTCGGTAATTAAGTTTTTCTCAAAAAGACCTTGAGATGCCGGTTCGTCAAATTGCGTCATGTTTTTATTTTAAAAATGATCAATTCTCAAATTTAGAGAATTAGGTCGAATTTTCTTAAGTTTCAAAAATATATTTGAAGAAATAAAAAAACCGATTTGTATTAGCTGCAAATCGGTTTCATATTATTCTGGAAATAAGCTTTTAGAAAGCGGCTTTCATTTTATCTTTAATTGCATCAAGGCATAAGTTATTGATACTTCCTTCGTGTGTGTGTTTTGTTTCTTTTGGAGATTTGTATGTTCCAGCTTCCAATTGTTCTGCAACAGCTTTGTATGCGTCTCTAAAAGGCATTCCTTCTACAACCATTTCGTTTAATGTATCAACTGTAAACAGATAATCGTATTTTTTATCTTCTAAAATATGATCTTTAACAGTAATATCTTTTATTGAAAAAATGGCAATATCCAAACAAGATTTTAAAGTTTGAATTGCCGGAAACAAACCTTCTTTTAAAAGCTGTAAATCTCTGTGATATCCGCTTGGAAGATTATTGGTGATTAAAGTGATTTCGTATGGAAGCGCCTGAATCTTATTACATTTCCCTCTGATTAATTCAAAAACATCCGGATTTTTTTTGTGAGGCATAATGCTTGAACCTGTTGTAAGATGCGCCGGAAGACCAATAAAATCAAAGTTTTGGCTCATATATAAACAAACGTCCATTGCAAATTTTGATAACGTTCCTGCAACGCTTGTCATCGCAAAAGCAACTGTTTTTTCTGCTTTTCCACGGCTCATTTGTGCCGCAACGGCATTGTATTTTAAGGTTTCAAAACCTAATTCTTGTGTTGTAAATGTTCTGTTGATTGGGAATGAACTTCCGTAACCCGCAGCAGAACCTAAAGGATTCTGGTCTACAATTTTTGAAGCTGCGTTCAACATTGTAATATCATCAATCAGACTTTCAGCATAAGCCGAAAACCACATTCCAAATGATGATGGCATTGCGATTTGTAAATGCGTATAACCCGGCAATAATACATTTTGATGCTTTTCTGCTGATTCCATCAACAGATCAAAAAGTGTTTTTACTTGTTCTTTAATTGCTTTTAATTCGTCTTTTAAATATAAATGAACGTCTACTAAAACCTGATCGTTACGAGAACGTGCGGTGTGGATTTTTTTTCCTGCATCGCCTAATTTTACCGTTAGAAGATATTCTATTTTAGAATGTACGTCTTCGAAACTGTCTTCGATTTCGAAATTTCCAACTACAATATCAGCTATGATTTCGTTTAATGCATCAACTAACGAAGTTGTTTCTTCTGTTGTCAATAAACCAATCTGACCTAACATTTTAGCATGTGCGATTGAACCTAAAGCATCGTATTTTGCCAAAACTAAATCCAGTTCACGGTCGTTTCCAACGGTAAATTGTTCGATTTGTTTATCTGTTGGTATTCCTTTTTCCCAAAGTTTCATAAGATGTATGTTTTTTGTTTCACAGAGATACTCAAAGTAAGCTCAGAGATTCACAAAGTTTTTTTTACGTAATGTTTCTCAATTCCTGAGAGTCCTAGCCCCGATAGTAGTGGAAATCCTTTTTCTGGCTTCTTTAGCCAGGAAAAGATTGGAACGGATAGCGGGATTAGCTCCTAAATCCTTCGACTACGCTCAGGATGACAATTATAATTTAAAAAAATCAGTTAGTATTTTGATATACAAATCGACTCCTTCTTCAATTTCATTTACAAAAATAAATTCGTCTGCTGAATGTGACCGCAAAGTTTCTCCAGGCCCTAGTTTTAAAGACTGACAACTCAAAACCGACTGATCGGAAAGTGTCGGCGAACCATAAGTTGTTCTTCCCAAAGCAATTCCCGCCTGAACCAAACCGTGTGAAACTGGAATTGACGATGCGTTTAAATGCATGGATCTTGGTGTTACTTCGGCGTTTACATTTGCTTTTACAACTTCCAAAATTTCAGCATTTGTGTAACGATCTGTTACGCGGATATCAACCACTAAATCACATTCTGAAGGTACTACATTATGTTGTTTTCCTGCACTGATTTGTGTTACGGTCATTTTTACAGGACCTAAAACGTCTGAGATTTTATCGAATTTATAGTTTTTAAACCATTCCATTATCGGAATTGATTTATATATTGAATTATCATCGTTTTGATGTGCTGCGTGGCTTGCAGTTCCTTTTACTTTTACATCTAAAACCAATAAACCTTTTTCTGCAACTGCTAATTGCATTAAAGTTGGTTCTCCAACAATAGCGCAATCTAATTCTGGCAAATGCTTTAAAACACTATTTAATCCATTTTTTCCGCTGCTTTCTTCTTCGGCGGAAGCCACAATTACAATATTGTGCGAAAGATTTTGATTTTCGTAAAAATGAACAAAAGTCGCTAATAATGAAACCAAGCATCCGCCTGCATCATTACTTCCTAATCCGAATAGTTTTCCGTCTTTTTCAATAGCTTTAAACGGATCGTTTGTATACGCCTGATTTGGACGTACAGTATCGTGATGTGAGTTTAATAAAAGTGTTGGTTTGTTTTCGTCGAAATATTTGTTGAAAGCCCACACATTATTGTTTTCTCTTTTGAAAGGAATTTCATTTTGATTGAACCAATTTTCGATTAATAAAGCTGTTTGGTCTTCTTCACTTGAAAATGAAGGGGTTTCGATTAGTCTTTTTAATAAACTAATTGCTTCCTGAGTAAGCGTATTTATACTTTTCATAAGTTTGGTTTCTTTGCCACGAAGGCGCGAAGTCACAAAGTTTTTAATAAAAATTGTGACATTTTTGATTTGCGCAAATTTCTAAAATTAAATTTTAAAAGCACTGCGCAGTGCTGTTTTTTTGCCACTAATTACACGAATTTTCACAAATTATTTTTTTGTAACAGATTTAAAATCAAAATAAACTTTTTAATGTAAGTCTAAAATTATTTTCTCTTTTAAAAGAAAAAATTAGAGTCAATTCGTGGCAACATCTTTTATAATGTAATCGTTGTATGCAGAATATCTGGATTTTGGAGCATTTTATGATGCCCTATTTTGATTTTCTGTACACCTCTTGATAAACTGTTGAAGCAATTATCCAGTTTTGGAATCATTCCAGAATGGATTACTTTTTCTTCTTTTAGTTTATTATATAATGCTTCGTTGATTTCTGTTATTACAGATGAATCGTCTTCTGAGTCTTGTAAAACGCCTTGTTTTTCAAAACAATATGTCAACGTAACATCAAAAACTTCAGATAATGCAATTGATAATTCGCTTGCAATTGTATCTGCATTTGTGTTTAATAATTGTCCGTTTTTATCGTGCGTAATTGCACAGAAAACAGGAACAACGCCTGCTTCTAATAAAGTTGCCAGTAATTTAGTGTTTACTTGTTTTACATCGCCTACAAATCCGTAATCGATTGTCGGGTGATTTCGTTTTGTGGACTGAATTAAATTTCCGTCAGCTCCAGAAAAACCAATTGCATTATTATCTTTTGCCTGCAATTGTGCAACAATATGCTTGTTGATTTGTCCTGCGTAAATCATTACCACAACATCAAGCATTGGAGCATCTGTAATTCGGCGTCCGTCAATCATTTGCGGAACCAAACCAATGCTCTGCGCCATTTTTGTAGCCGATTTTCCTCCGCCGTGAACTAAAACTTTATAGCCTTCAATTTTAGAAAAATCGGTTAAGAATTGTTCTAATTCTGCTGGATTGTCAATGATGTTTCCACCTATTTTTATTACTGATACGTTCATTTCTTTCAAGGTTCAAAGGGACAGAGGGACAAAGGTTCAAAGGTTTTTCTCAAGGCTATAAAACCTCTGATCCTTTGCAACTTTGAACCTTTGCACCTATAAATTATATTTTCTTCAAAATCTTTTGTAAAACTAATTGTGCCGAATAAGTTCTATTATTCGCTTGCTCGATTACGATTGAATTTTCTCCGTCTAAAACTTCGTCGCTCACAATTACGTTACGACGAACTGGAAGACAGTGCATGAATTTTCCGTTGTTGGTTAAAGCCATTTTTTCAGCTGTAACAGTCCAGTTTGGATCGCTGTTGGTTACTTTTCCGTAATCGTTGAAGTTGCTCCAGTTTTTTACGTAAACGAAATCGGCATTTTCAAACGCTTTGTTTTGATTGTATTCAATTTTGCAGTCTTTTGTAATTTCCGGGCTTAACTCATAACCTTCTGGGTGAGTGATTACAAAATCCATGTCTTTTTGCATCTGCATCATTTCTACGAATGAATTTGCTACAGCCTGTGGCAAAGCTTTCGGATGTGGTGCCCATGAAAGTACTACTTTTGGTTTGTGTTTCGTTTTGTGTTCTTCCATTGTAATGGCATCTGCTAAAGATTGTAGCGGGTGACGTACAGCGCTTTCCATATTCACGATCGGTACTGTAGCATATTTCAAAAATCCTGAAATTACTGTTTCCTGATAATCTTTTTCTTTATCAACCAAACCTGCAAAAGCACGAATTGCAATAATATCACAATATTGGGAAACTACTTCTGCTGCTTCTTTAATGTGTTCAGATGCGCCAGAATTCATCACTGCTCCATCTTCGAATTCTAATGTCCATCCTTCGTTGGTAAAATTCATTACCATAACGTTCATTCCTAAGTTTAAAGCCGCTTTTTGAGTACTCAAACGCGTTCTTAAACTTGGATTGAAAAATAACATTCCTAATGTTTTGTTTTTACCTAATTTTTTATTCTTAAGCGGATCTTTTTTGATCTTGATCGCACTTTTTACCCATTTTGATAATGAGTCTATGTCTTTTATTGAAATATAATTCATGTCTTTTTGTTTAATTTAGATAATGTGATAATTAGAAAATTGGATAATTTTGCATTATCTGATTAACTAATTTTCTAATTGACTCATTAGATTATTTTCGTAAAAGGAATCTCTTCCTTTAATGCCTTCAAAATAAAATTATCATTTAATCCGTTGACAATCCAGGTTTCTATATTTGCTGCTTTTGCAATTGCTGCAGCTTCTATTTTAGACTGCATTCCTCCTGTTCCGTGTGATGATTTTGATTCACCGATTTCTTTTTCAAGTGTTTTTAAATCATTAACTAATTTTATCGTTTCCGGAATCTCATCATGAATAGAATCTTTCGTATAAATCCCGTTTGTATTTGTCGCAATTATCAGAATATCAACATTTAAAAGAACTGCCGTTAAAGCCGCTAATTTGTCATTATCTCCAAACCGAATCTCATCTGTGGCAACGGTATCATTTTCATTGATAATCGGAATGTAATTGTTCTCGACCAAAACGTTTATTGTATTGACAATGTTTACTTTAGATTGTTCTTTTTCGAAATCAGAATAAGATAATAAACATTGCGATGTCAATAAACCTAAATCACTGAAATTTTCATGGAAAATCCGCATTAAATGTGGCTGTCCAATTGAAGCTAAGGCTTGTTTTAGTGCAATTTCTTTTCCTTTACTTTCGAGTTTTACAAATTGCTTTGCTGCCGCAATTGCTCCAGAACTTACAATTACAAATTCGTAATCTTTGTTTAAAGCTGCAATTTGCATTCCGAGGTCTTCAATCTTTCCCCGCGAAATATGATTGGTTTCTTTGGTTAAAGTATTACTTCCTATTTTTAATAAAATCCTTTTTTTTGACATGTCTTTTGTTTTTGCCACGAAGGCGCTAAGGCACTAAGTTATTTTTAACGCAAAGGGCGAAAAGTTTTTTTATATTTTTTTTGTTTACAAACGCTAAGTTAGCAAAGCTTTATATATAGTTAAATTCCAAAAAATAAATTCCAAATTCCAATAATCTGAAATCAAAAATCGTTAATCATCAATCTAAAATCTGAACTCTAAAATCTAAAATTATCGTATTTGTCCTTCTCCGTAAACGTACCATTTATTCGTTACGAGATGTTGAAGGCCAATTGGGCCGCGTTGATGCAATTTATCGGTGCTTATCGCTAATTCTCCTCCTAAACCAAATTGTCCGCCGTCTGTGAATCTTGTTGATGCATTTTGGTAAACTGCGGCTGCGTCTATCGCTTCCATAAATTGCTGAGCAGCTTCGTTATCTCTTGAAATAATTGCTGCCGAATGTCCGCCGCAATATTTGTTTATTTTTTCGATGGCATTTTCCTGAGAATCGATGGTTCCAATTACGATTTTATAATCTAGAAATTCTTCGTACCAAATATCTTCGTTTTGAAGTGTTTTGGTATTTTCGAAATTTGCTAAAGATTTATCTACAATAACTTCCACTTTTACCTCTATTAAAGCTTCGATCAACATTGCTGTGAAACCTTCAAAATTTGGCAGTTTAGAATCTATTAAAACTTTATCTAATGCATTGCAAGCTGATATTTTAGATGTTTTAGCATTTAAAATTACTTTTAAAGCTAAATCTGTATCAGCATCTTTATGAACGTAAACAAAATTATTTCCTCGTCCGCTTACGATTACGGGACAAGTTGCATGTGCTTTTACAAACTCAATTAGTTTTTCTCCGCCTCTTGGAACTATTAAATCGACTTTTTGAGTTGGTTTTTCTAAAAAAGCCTGCGTTTCTGTTCTGTTATAATTCAGATATTCAACCCAGTCTTTTGAAACTTCGTTTTCTTCTAAAGCTTTGTGCCAAAGACTTACGATTTTTAAATTTGATTTTAGAGATTCTTTTCCTCCTTTTAATAAAATCTTATTTCCGGATTTAAAAGCGATTCCACCCGCTTCGATTGTAACATCTGGGCGAGATTCGTAAATAATTAAAATCGTTCCGAAAGCAGCCGTTTTATTTATAACTTTTATTCCATTATCATGAGTAAAATGAAAACGCTCAACTCCAACGGGATCTTCTTGAGAAGCCAATTGGTTTAATGATAAAATCATTTCGTCGACTTTTTTATCATCTACTTTTAAGCGTTCTTCCATCGCTAAATCTGTGCCGTAGTAATCAGCAAGATCTTCTTGATTGGTCAAGATAATCTGGCTCCGGTCCTGCTCGACCAGCTTTGCCATAGACCGCAAAACCAGATTGCGTTTTTCAATTGATAATGGATTCATAATTTGTAGTTGGTTGGTTGTTTTTTGGTTTAGTTTCTTTTTAGAAACTTATATTTTAAACCTGACGGGTTTTAAAAACCCGTCAGGTTTAACGTAACGAGAATTAGTTTTTTAATTCTTCCAAACTTTCTTTTAAAGCTTTTACAAACGTATCAATATCAGTTTTTTTCACAGTTAATGGAGGTAAAATTCTAAGCAGATTTTTATTGTTTGCGCTTCCTGTAAAAATGTGTTTTTCAATAATTAGTTTTTTTCTTAAAGCTGCAACATCAAAATCAAATTCAACTCCAAGCATTAATCCTTTTCCTTTTACTTGTTTGATGCCTTCCACTTCTTTGATTTTTTCTAGGAAATATTCATAAACTTCATTTACATTTTTTTGTAAATCAAGTTTTTCGATTACATCTAAAACCGCAATTCCTGCTGCACAAGATAAATGGCTTCCGCCGAAAGTTGTGCCTAATAATCCGAAACTTGCTTCAAATTTTGGAGAGATTAAAATAGCTCCAACCGGAAAACCGTTCCCCATTCCTTTTGCAACTGAAATAATATCAGCATTGATTCCGTAGTGTTGGAAAGCAAAGAATTTCCCGCTTCTTCCGTATCCTGATTGTACTTCGTCTAAAATCAAAACAACATCGTGTTTTTTACATGCTTTTTCTAAAGCCTGGAAAAACTCAGTTGTTCCTTGGTCTAAACCTCCAACTCCTTGAATTCCTTCTATAATTACTGCTGTTACATCTCCTTTTGCTAATTCTGCTTCAACTAATTCGATTTGGTTTAGAGGTAAAAAAGTAACTTCCTGCTGTGCATTTAATGGCGCAACAATCTTTTTGTTATCTGTAACGGCAACAGCTGCAGAAGTTCTTCCGTGGAAAGAATTATCAAAAGCCACAACTCTTGATTTTCCGTTATGGAAAGAAGCTAATTTCAAAGCATTTTCATTGGCTTCAGCACCAGAACTGCATAAAAACAATTCGTAATCTTCAAGACCAGAAAGCTTTCCTAATTTCTGTGCCAATTCAACCTGCAAAGGATTCTGAATCGCATTTGAATAAAATCCTAAATGGTCTAATTGATTCTTCAATTTTGCTACATAATCCGGCTGTGTGTGTCCGATAGAAATCACACCATGTCCGCTGTATAAATCTAAATATTCTACTCCTTTGTCGTCAATAATTGTACAATCTACTGCTTTTACTGGAGTTATGTCGTATAATGGGTAAACGTTGAATAAGTTCATTTTTGTTTTTTGTTTATTTTGTTTCAGGTTTCAAGTTTGAGGTTACGTACAGAACGTGAAACCTGAAACTTAAAACTTGAAACTATTATTAAAATCCGCTTGGTCTCAAATTTAAACCTGTGGTTTCTTCTAAACCGAACATTAAATTCATGTTTTGAATTGCTTGTCCTGAAGCACCTTTGGTTAAATTATCTATAATTGATGTTATGAGAACCCGGTTTCCTTTTTTCAATAAACTAATGATACATTTGTTCGTTTGCACCACTTGTTTCAGGTTAATGTTTGTTGTAGTAACGGTTACAAAAGGTTCATTTTTATAGAAATCTTCGTATTTCTCTACTAATTGTTCCAAACTATCATCACATAATGTATATAAAGTTGCAAAAATTCCTCTTGGGAAATCTCCTCTGTTCGGAATAAAAAGTAATTCGCTTTCAAAATCATCTTGCAGCTGAACCAAACTTTCTGAAATTTCACCTAAATGCTGGTGTTCAAAAGCTTTATAATGCGACATATTGTTGTTTCTCCAGCTGAAATGAGACGTTTCTGAAAGTCCAACTCCTGCACCAGTACTTCCGGTTGTAGCATTAATATGAACATCATTATTTAACATATTATGTTCTGCTAATGGCAACAAAGCCAATTGTATAGCTGTAGCAAAACAACCAGGATTTGCAATATAATTTGCTTTTTTGATTTCTGCTTTGTTCAGTTCAGGTAAACCGTAAACAAAATCTTTTCCTTCGAAATGTGCATCTTTATTTAATCTGAAATCATTTCCTAAATCAATGATTTTAGTGTGGCTTGCAAATGCGTTTTGCTGTAAAAATGAAATTGATTTTCCGTGACCTAAACATAAAAATACCACATTTACGTCAGGATTTATTATATCCGTAAAATTCATTTCGATATCACCCATCAAATCGTGGTGCGCCACAGAAAGTGGTTTTCCGGCATTTGTTGTACTGTAAACAAAATCGATGTTTACTTTTGGATGATACATTAAAATTCTGATGAGTTCTCCGGCTGTGTAACCCGAACCACCAATTATTCCGACATTAATCATAGTTTCTATTTTTTTAACTAAAATTATTTTTATCTAAATTCTTATTTTGAGTTGGTAAAAATGCTCTAATTACAAAAAAGAGAATTATTACTTCTATTAGTAATCCCAGAAAAAGCATAAATCCTCCTCCAAAAAAAGCTAACATAAAAGGCACTGTACTAAATATCGCGAATACTTGATTGATTAGTTCAATTGGACTTGGAAAAATCAAAATTGTATAACTTATAGCTATTATTGAAACAGAAAAAAAACCTGCTACAAAATTTCTATTAGTAAAAAATACTGTACTTAAATTATCTTTAAAAAAGAGTGCCAGTCCCAGCATTATTAGTATTATAATAAATACCAAAATCCCAATAACCATTATGCCTCTGCCAAATTAGTCATGATCTAATTGATTTACAGATGAAAATATGTTTTGTGCATTTCCAAGAATCTTAATAAATCCTTTTGCATCATCAGATGTCCATGCATTGTTCATTTCTCCATATTGACCAAAACCTGTGTTCATTAAATCGTTTTTAGATTCGATTCCGTCAAGTGAGAAATGATATGGTTTTAATGAAACTGTTACCGTTCCGTTTACTGTTTTTTGTGTGTCTTGCAAGAAAGTTTCAATGTTTCTCATCACCGGATCTAAGAACTGACCTTCATGGAATAGCATTCCGTACCAGTTTCCTAATTGTTCTTTCCAGTATTGCTGCCATTTTCCAAGCGTATGTTTCTCTAATAAATGGTGCGCTTTTATAATAATTAACGGTGCAGCAGCTTCAAAACCAACTCTTCCTTTAATCCCGATAATCGTATCTCCAACATGAATATCTCTACCAATTGCGTAAGCATTCGCCAGTTTTTCAAGAGCAACAATATTATTTGATGGTTTATCTGTTTTTCCGTTGATTCCAACTAATTCACCTTGCTCAAAATGCAACGTTACTTTTTCTTCTCCGTCTTTTTTCAATTGAGATGGATAAGCTTCACTTGGCAATGGCTGACCAGAAGTTAAAGTTTCCTTTCCTCCTACGCTTGTTCCCCAAAGTCCTTTATTGACAGAATATTGTGCTTTTTCCCAAGAATAGTGAACTCCGTTTTTAGATAAATAATCTACTTCTTCTTGTCTTGAAAGTTTTAAATCTCTAATTGGCGTAATAATTTCGATTTCCGGAGCAATAGTTTGGAAAATTAAATCAAAACGAATTTGGTCATTTCCTGCACCTGTACTTCCGTGTGCGATAGCGTTTGCTCCTACTTTTTTAGCATATTTTATAGCTTCAATTGCTTGAAAAACACGTTCTGCACTTACTGATAATGGATAAGTATTGTTTTTTAATACGTTTCCGAAAATCAAATATTTTATAGCTTTATCATAATATTTATCTACGATTGTAAGGTTTGCGTGTTGTGCGCTTCCTAATTCGTAAGCTCTTTTTTCAATGGCTGATAATTCTTCTGCGTCAAATCCTCCTGTATCTACCAATACAGTGTGAACTTCGTATCCTTTTTCATTTTTTAAATATTTCAAACAATACGAGGTATCTAATCCTCCGCTATAAGCTAATACTACTTTTTTCATTTTTTATAATTTTGGCTAATACTTTCGTATTTAGCAGTTTGAGATTTTTTTTTGGTTAAATTTTAAATAAAAAAACAAATGACAATATTTTATTTAAAAATAAAGCCTGTTTAATTTTTTTAAGTCTGCTTAAAACAGCCTCGTTAAAAGGATGTCTTGGCGGCGTTTTTTGTTTTTCTTTTGGGTCGTATAACATTCCGGTGCAAAGGCACATTTTGTTTTCTTTGCTTTGCAGGATTTGGTAATTAGTACAAGTTTTACATCCTGACCAAAAACTAGGATCTGTCGTTAATTCTGAGAAAGGAACGGGTTTATAACCTAATTCAGAATTGATTTTCATAACTGCCAAACCAGTTGTAATTCCGAATATTTTAGCGTCTGGATATCTCTTCAAAGAGTAATCAAAAACTTTAGATTTTATCTTTTTTGCTAATCCTAAACTTCTGTAGTCAGGATGAACGATTAATCCGGAATGTGCCACAAATTTTCCGTGCTGCCAGCTTTCGATATAACAAAAACCTGCAAATTTTCCGTCTGCCAGAGCAATCATTGCATCACCATTCGACATTTTTTTCTGAATATACTCAGGAGTTCTTTTAGCAATCCCCGTACCTCTTAACAAGGCAGATGATTCTATCGTATCGCAAATTTCCTGTGCGAATTTGAAGTGTTCTTCCTGGGTAACAACAATAGAGATCTTCATTTCAATAATTGAAGTTAGAGTTAAAAATTAAAGCATATTGTTTAGTTTGAAATCCAGAATTGAATCCAATAAAATTAAGCAAAATAGAAGTAACATCTTCAAAATCAAAAAGTTGATTAAGAAAATTTACAAAATAATAAATACTTTTAGGATATGTTTGTCCAATGGACAAATTATGTGATTTCAAAATGAAAAATGGATATGAATAAATATACGGCTATAAAACTCAGTGAATACTATAGAGATAGTATCCGTACTTCGGGAGAAGTAATCGGTGAGTTTGTCCGTGACAAAGAAGTTGTATGTAAACTTATTTTATTCATCGGTGCAAAAGTACATTATTTTTTTATTCACAAAACAAAAAATCAAAATTCTAACATTTTTTTAATGAAAAGTTATTTTTTTGAAAGATGCTAAGGTTCTAAGATGCTGAGATTCTAAGATTTTAAATTCGTGCACGCAAACTTGAAACTTGAAACTTGAAACTTAAAACTTGAAACTTGAAACTTAAAACTTGAAACTTAAAACTTGAAACAAAAACAAAAACAAAACCCGATAGCTATAAATAACTATCGGGTTTTTAAATACTTCTATTTTTGAATTATTACTTTTTCGTAAATGGAATTACTTGTCCATTATCTATAAGTATCATATCGAAACCTGTTTTGGCTTCGTTGAATTTAAATTTCAATCCTGCTCTTTTTGATTCAAAAGTATCTTTTTCACCTGCAACAGGAGTTAAAGTAAATTTTGGATAGTTTGGAAGTTCCGCATTTAAAACGCTGTTTTTCTCTGTCAATTCAATTGTTAAAGGTGATTTTACAGTAACATAATTCCCTACATAACCATCTAAAATAATATCCTTTTCAACTTTTCCCTTTCCTGCTGTCCACACGTTATTACTTTCGTTATAATCTGGGAAAGCATGATCTGGATCTAATGTAATGCTTTCAATTTCTTCTGTTGAATTGTGTTTGAAAGACCACTCGTTGTTACGCTGCCAAATTTCTACCGGAAGCTTAACTCTTGTTATTTTTCCGCTTTTTGTTTTAACGTCTAAAACAATTGGCATTGGCATTTTGTCGAAGTTCTCAACATTAATGATTACCCCTTTTGCCGGATCATTTTTTACATATTTAATCCAATTGATTCCCTGATCAAATCTCCAGTTATTTACGAACCAGCTTCTCCAGAACCAGCTTAAATCTTCACCTGCAACATTTTCAATTGTTCTAAAGAAATCGTCCGGAGTTGGGTGTTTGTAAGCCCAGCGCTCTACATAAGTACGTAATGCTTTATCAAAACGCTCTTGTCCTAAAACCTGCTCTCTTAAAATAACTAATCCTGCACTTGGTTTTGCATAACATAAAACGCCAATATTAGCTTCCTTCATATTATCAGGAGAACTCATAATGGTTTCTAATTTTGGATCTGTAAAATATTCTGCTTCTTCGTGTAAATTAGATGCAGGCTGTTTGTATTCGCCATTATTAAAATCGTAAGAACTTACAGAGTTAATAAAGGTATTGAAACCTTCATCCATCCAGGCAAAATAACGCTCGTTTGAACCTACAATCATTGGGAACCAAATATGTCCGAATTCGTGATCTGTAACTCCCCATAAATCATCTCCTTTAGATTTCCATCCGCAGAAAACAATTCCCGGATATTCCATTCCACCCTCATTTCCTGCTACGTTTGTAGCTGCAGGATAAGGATATTCAAACCATCTTTTAGAATAATTTTCGATAGATGCTTTAGTATATTCTGTAGAACGTCCCCAAGCATCATTTCCTGAACTTTCTACAGGATATGCTGATAATGCTAAAGATTTTTTTCCGCTTGGTAAGTTTATTTTTGCTCCATCTAAAATAAAAGCCGGAGATGATGCCCAAGAAAAATCACGTGCATTTTTAATTTTATAATGCCAGGTTTTTTGTGCCGAAGCATTACTGTTTGCAGTTGCAGCAACTTCATCTGCAGAACGAATTATAACAGTTTTATCACTTTGAGAAGCATCTTTATATCTTTTCAATTGTTCTGCAGAAAACACTTCTGCTCCGTTTACTAATTCACCAGAACCTACAACGTAATGGTTTGCAGGAACGGTCAATTTTACATCAAAATCTCCATATTCTAAATAAAACTCAGAAGCTCCTAAATATGGTGCCGTATTCCAGCCTCTTACGTCATCATAAACACACATACGCGGATACCATTGTGCGATTGTGAATATTTTTCCGTTTTTAGTTTCTAAAACTCCCATTCTGTCTGAACCTTCAAATGGTGCAATGAATGAGAATTCGATTTTAATTTTTACAGAAGCTCCTTTTGCTGCTAATTCCTGTGGAAGGAAAATCTGCATTCTGGTATCTGTAACGATATATTTTGCCTCAACTTCTGTTTTGGTTTTCCCACCAGAAATTACTTTTACAGATTTAATTTTATTTCCTCCGTCAAAAACCTGACCTTGAGCTCCATTACGGCTTCCGGTTAAAGGCACAACAGCATTTCCTCTAGAATCTTCTTTGAACAAATTTTGATCTAAATTCAGCCAAAGAAATCCAAGTTTATCAGGACTATTATTTGTATATGTAATTTCATCTGTACCTACAATTTCATTTGTAGTTCCGTTTAGCTTTGCCGTTATTTGATAATCAGCTCTGTTCTGCCAATATTCAACGCCTGGCTGACCGCTTGCAGTACGAGTAGAAGTACCGTTTTTAGTATAAAAATGTGGTGCAAATGCATCATGATAATTATAATTGTTTGCTGGATTTGCTGTCGTCGCCGGCGGAGTCTGCTGCGCCCAAACTGAAGAAATCCCAACAAGTAAAGCCATGGTTAAAAAGGCTCTTGAAGATTGTTTTTTCATATTTTTTAGCTGTTTATGTAGCAAATTAATGAAAAAAAAAGCTATTTACAGAGAAAACGAAAAGGATAAATTTAATTTTAGCAAAAATTTATTAAAAAAATAATTCTAAGCTTTTTCCTAAAAAATAAAATTTATAAAATATATTTACATCAAGATTTAAGACTAATTCTTTTCAATAAACAACATTTTGAGCACAACTATATCAAATTCAACACTTAAGGCTTCGATTAAAAATGCCGGAGCAGAATTGTTCTCTTTAAAAGACAATCAAAATAAAGAATATATCTGGGAAGGAAATCCTGATTTTTGGGGCAAACACTCTCCTATTCTTTTCCCTATTGTTGGTACATTAAAAAACAATACTTACACTATTGATAAAAAAGAATATCAATTGCCAAGACATGGTTTTGCAAGAGATATGGAATTTCAACTTGTTGAAAAAACAGGAAATAGTGCTGTTTTTTCTTTAGAATCAAATGCCGAAACTTTAAAAAAATATCCATTTGAATTTGAACTGCAGCTTATTTATACGTTAGAAAATACTACGTTAAATATAGAATATGTGGTTATCAATAAAAGTGAATCAAAAATGCCTTTCTCAATTGGAGCGCATCCGGCGATTGCACTTCCTGAAAAGTTTGAAAATTATGCTTTTAAGTTTGAAAAAGCTGAACCTTTGAAATATAACCTTCTTGAAAATGATTTGATTTCGAATAAAACCGAAACTTTAAAAACTACAGAAAATGTTGTTCCATTAAACTATAAACTTTTCGAAAATGATGCTTTGGTTTTTAAAACACTAGAATCTAATTCATTAACTATTCTCGAAAATTCAAAACCTTATGTGCAGGTTGAATTTGAAGATTTTCCGAGTTTGGGAATCTGGACAAAAGATCAGGCTCCTTTTGTTTGTATTGAACCTTGGTTTGGATATTCAGACACAGCAGACAATTCAGGCGATTTGTTTAAAAAAGAAGGTATTTTGATTTTAGATGTCGACCAGTCATTTCATTCAAAATTCAGTATTAAAATAGTATAATTTAAGATGTTAGAATTTAACTTTCACCCATTTCCGGTAATCGAAACGGAGCGTTTACTTTTAAGAAGAATTACGAATGATGACGTAAATGAAGTTTTTGAATTGCGTTCGAATCCTGAAACTATGAAATATATTCCGAGGCCATTAGTTAAAAATAATCAAGATGCATTGGAACATATTGCTATGATTGAGGAAAAAATAGAAACCAATGTTGGAATTAATTGGGGAATTACTCTAAAAGATAATCCTAAACTTTTGGGAATTATTGGTTATTACAGAATGCAGCCCGAAAATCATCGTGCAGAAATTGGTTATATGTTATCGCCAGATTTTCATGGAAAAGGAATTATTCCCGAAGCTGTAAATAGATTAATTCAATACGGTTTTGAGGATTTAAAACTGCATTCGATCGAAGCGGTAATTGATCCTGAAAACTATGCATCTGAAAAAGTATTACAAAAATGCGGATTTGTAAAGGAAGCTCATTTAAAAGAAGCGGAACTTTATGAAGGCAAATTTTTGGATAAAGTAATTTATTCTTTGCTTCAGAACTAGGCATTTTACTATTCCGCACAAAAAACATTTCTTGTTAAAATCATCTATTCCTGCAATAGTAGATGTGCTATTGCGTTATATTTGTGGCCGAAAACAGATTACGTCCGCGATCACAAAAAAATACCATGAAAAAATTATTCGCCTTTATTGTTCTTTTTTTATCTATACAATTACAAAGTCAGACTTTTATAAAATTTAACGGAGCTACTGCTTTAGTTGGGATTCCAAATGTTGGTATCGAAACCAGTATTGGCGAAAAAACTACTTTTAGTTTTGATGTAATGGCTTCTTTCTGGAAATCGTTTAACGGAAATAATCCAATGGAATTTTACACTTTTACTCCAGAAGTTCGTTATCATTTTAAAGAAAAATACAACGGATTTTATGTTGGTGCTCACGCTGGTCCTGATTTCTATCAATTACAAAAATGGAATTACTGGGATACTAACAAATATGAACACGGATTTGGTTACCGTTTAGGAGTTACTGTAGGTTATAATATTAAATTAAACGATAAATTTTTACTGGATATTTTTGCCGGAGGCGGATGGCATCAGGGTTTTTACCACGGATATTATAATGACGGAACTCCAGGCAGATATGAAAAAGCGCCTAACTGGAATAAAAGCGGAGAATGGCTTCCGTATCGCGGCGGCGTGATGATTTCCTATAAACTGAACTAAAATCAGCTGAATTTAGGAAGCGTTTTTACATATAATTCTTCTACTTTTTTTCGCGCCCAATCGGTTTTTCTTAAAAAAGTAAGACTTGATTTTACACTAGGATTTGCGGTAAAACATTTTATAGGAATTAATTCTCCTAAAGTATCAAAACCATAATAATCAACCAAAGTTTCTACAATCTTTTGAAGTGTGATTCCGTGCAGCGGATCTTTAGATTTACTTTCCATTTTATATAATTTAAATAATACAAAAGACCGTTCCCAAAAAGAACGGTCTTTTTTGCAAAATTAACGAATTCACCTAATACAATTCGTTAAAAGCTAAAATTAGAATACGAATTTAAATCCAAAAGAAAGCGGTGAAGTTAAATTTGGATTACTTCCTGCTAAAACCGTGTTATAAAACGGATCTACATTTGCAACATGCGCCAACCCAAAATTTGTAACCGTCGTTTTTTCTCCATTTTTAGGCTCAATAGTCGTAGAAGTAAAATTAGCCAAATCGTAAGAGAACTCAACTGAGAAGTTTTCGTAACAAAATAGTCAAAACCTCCTGATACAGATAATCCTACCTGATTAACTTTCAACTCGCTTTCTTTTTCATTTTAAGTTTGTTTTATAATTACAGAACAAACTTATGAGTAAGCTTTTGTGCCAAAGCTGATTAAAATCATAGATTAAAAGAAATCTTTAATTATATTTGACAGTATGAATGTCTTGCATTTTTCTTACTTTTGCCACCATGTTAAAATCAGTCAATATACTTAATAAGAGAGCTCGTTTTGATTACGAGATAATCGACACTTATACTGCCGGAATTGTTTTGGCGGGAACCGAAATCAAATCAATACGTTTAGGGAAAGCGAATATTACAGAAAGCTTTTGCGAATTTAGCGGTATGGAGCTTTTTGCTATCAATACCTACATCGAAGAATATTCGTTTGGAAACCAGTTTAATCATAAATCAAGAAGCGAACGTAAATTGCTTTTAAATAAAAAAGAATTAAAAACACTTCATAAAAGCGTTCAGGCAAAAGGTCTTACAATCGTTCCGCTTAAATTGTTTACCAATGAAAAAGGTCTTGCAAAACTGCAGATTGGTCTTTGTAAAGGAAAGAAAAACTACGACAAACGTGAATCACTAAAAGAACAAGATACAAAACGTGACTTGGACAGAATTAAAAAAGCATACAACTAATCTTTCATTTATTCTGGCTAAATCTATGTTTATCAAAATTTTATAGTTATTTTTATAGAAACAATATAACTGTAAAATATGAAAAAGTATTTAATTCTACTCATTGCAATTCTGTCACTTTCAGGTTGTGGCAGTAATACAACTATTGTAAATAGCTGGAGAGATCCAAAGATAACGGTTGCCCAGGAACACTTTAAAAAAGTCCTGGTTGTTGCTTTAGTTAAAGATGAAGCTTCGAGGAGAATTACCGAAAATCGAATTGCATCAAGTAACCCGATTTTTAAAACTTCTTACCAATATTTAAACGAAACTACCAAAGATCTCACAAAGGAACAAAAACTAAAAATTCTTCAGGACGAAAATTTTGACGGCGTTGTAACCATGCGTTTGGTAAGCACCGAAAAAGAAACGACTTATGTTCCGGGATCTTATACCGGAATGTATTACGGCGGTTTTGACGGCTTATATTCTGGAGTTTATGGTTATGGTTTTGGAAACTGGTACGGAATGTATTCTCCTGCTTACTATGATCCCGGATATTATCAGGAAACAACTTATTATATGGTTGAAACCAATATTTTTTCTTTAAAAGAAAATAAACTAATCTGGACCGGAACTACAAAATCAGATTATGTTACAGACTTAGGCCAAACTGTAGATGCTATTATGCAAGCTGTGGTAAAAGAAATGAGAAAAGACGGTTCCTTACCTCCAAAATAAATTCAAAAGAAAGCAATATTATATTATTGCTTTTTTTATGATTTAAAAAATGACTAAATTTGTCAAGACTTAATTTTTCATCAAAAAATGAAATCACTTTTAAAAAATGCAAGAGAACAAAAGGGCTTAAAAACGCGTGAACTGGCGCAGCTTGCCGGAATTGATCAGGCATTAATAAGCAAATTTGAATCGGGAACGCGAAAACCTACTAAAGATCAAATTACAAAACTCGCCCAGCTTTTAGAAATTGATTACGAAACTTTAATGATTGCCTGGCTAAAAGAAAAAATTCTTTATGAAATTGGTGATGAAGAATTTGCTTTGAAAGCTTTAAAAATGGCAGAAGATGAAATCAAATACAACAAAACTATATCAAATCTTAAGCTATCAACTTCTTTAGAAAAAATCTTAAAAGAAATTGATCTTCTAAAAGAAAAATTAGACTCTTACAAGCAGTTTGACAGCTTTAAGATCAAACAAGCTTTAGAACTTGAATATACCTTTGAAAGCAATAGAATTGAAGGAAATACAATGACACTTCGTGAAACTGATATGGTTATTAATGAAGGTTTGACCATTTCCGGAAAAAGCATGAGAGAACATCTTGAGGCAATAAATCATCAGGAAGCCATTGGTTTTATTAAAGATTTAATGAGCAAAAATAATTCATTAAACGAACGTGATCTCTTATCTATTCATAATTTAATTCTTAGAGGAATAATTCCGGAAGATGCTGGACGTTATCGAAAAGTTCAGGTTATGATACAAGACAGCAGCCACATGCCGTCGCAGCCTTTGTTAGTTCAGCAAGAAATGGAGGAATATTTTATTTGGTATGAAATCAATAAAAACAAACTTCATCCGGTTATTTTAGCTGCTGAAATGCATGAAAGATTAGCAACAATTCATCCTTTTATTGATGGAAACGGAAGAACTTCAAGATTAATCATGAATTTAATTTTGATGCAAAAAGGATATTTAATAGCCAATATTAAAGGTGATTATGAAAACAGAATCCGTTATTATCAATCTCTGGAAACTGCTCAGACCAAAAAGGATAAAGAAGATTTTTTGCTTTTTATAGCTCAAACACAAAAAGAAAGTTTAGAAAGATATATCGCAATTCTTACTCAATAAAAAAAGGGTGTTTAAAAAGTCTAGACAACTCCTTTACTATAATTATTAAGTTTATAAAAACTGAGTTTTTCATTTTTTATCAGACATCATTCCGTAGGAATTTTTCATCGGTAGAAAAAATAGCAACCACTCAAATTTACACGTTCCGTAGGAACGTTTGATATACCTAATTATTTAAAATAATCAAAATCAAACGTTCCTACGGAACGTATAAACATCAACAACAACAACATAATTTTCTACCAATGAATTGTTCCTACGGAACATATATGTTGTTGAATACTAAAAAAGGCTGTCTCGATTTCTGACACAGCCCTTAATTTTTTTAATTTTTATCTTCTAATAAAGGAACAAATCTAAATTCTCCAAACTCGTGTTTTTCAAATTGAGTTTCGTTCTTTCTAATTAACAAAGTCATAATCTGAACGTCTTCTCCAAGTGGAATAACCAGCCTTCCTCCTATTTTTAATTGTGCCATTAATGGCTGCGGAATAAATGGCGCGCCTGCCGTTACAATAATACTGTCAAACGGAGCATAATGTGGCAAACCTTTATATCCATCTCCAAAAGAAACATGTTTAGGACGAATGTTTAACTTCGGAAATAAAATTGAAGTCTGTTTAAACAATTCGTTTTGTCTTTCGATAGTATACACTTTTGCTCCTAAAGCAAATAAAACTGCCGTTTGGTAACCTGAACCAGTTCCAATTTCCAGAATCTTGTGATCTCTTTTTACTTCTAACAACTGCGATTGAAACGCAACAGTATACGGCTGCGAAATAGTCTGCCCTGCACCAATAGGAAAAGCCTTATCCTGATAGGCAAAATCTTCAAAACTTGAATTCAAAAAAAGGTGTCTTGGGATTTTTTTTATCGCATCCAGAACCGCTCTGTCAGTAATTCCTTTTTGTTCTAAAGTGCTTACTAATTGATTACGAAGCCCTTGATGTTTTGCAGTGTCTTTCAAAATAAGTAGGTTTTATTTTCGCAAAAATAAGAAAACAAATCATCAATTATCAAGTACTTTTTAATCATTTAATTTCTATTTTTGATTTATTCTCTAACATGAATGAATTCTAATATTTTATGAAAAAAATTATACTCGGTTTATCTTTACTTTTTTCGCTCTTAGGCATTTTAAGATCCTTTTTTTTCGTTTTTTATGATTTTGAAGAGGTAACAGAATTTCTAAATTTTATAGTATTCAGGATTCAGCCATATGGTTTCGCAGGAATGGATATCTATGTTCCAAGACACTTAATTAATGGAAATGCAGAAGGCGGTTCAATTTCAATGGGACTTATAAATTTGTCTTTTTTTCTAACTTTTCTTTCGGGTACTATTATTTATTATTTTTCAAAATATAAGGAAACAAAGCTGTTAGTTTTCAATTACAGCTTAATGTTTTTAGATTCTATAATAAAAGTATTTTATTTTGTTGCTCTTTTTAATATTAGCAAACTCCGCGTTTATGATGTTCTCTATATTATAGTTACTTTATTATACATTTTTATACCCTATTATTTCATAACCAAGGAATTAAATCCTAAGATTATTGATAATGACAATCAAATAACAGAAAACAATCTCGAAAACTCATCAAATTCTAAGCGTTTTATAAATTTACTTATTGATTCTTTCGTTATAATTGTTATTGTTTTTGGATTTATCAGTTATGCGGAAAGAAATCAAGAATCAGCTTCTGTTTTCACTTATTTTAGAATAGTATTTGGAGATAAATTTGCTGCTATAACATTCTTTTGGACCATTAAATTTATATACTATTTAGTATTTGAGTCAATTTTAAAAACTACGCCTGCAAAATTTATAACTGCTTGCTATGTTACAGATGAAGAAGGAAATCCGCCTTCCTTTTCGATGATTTTAAAACGAACATTACTAAGATTTGTTCCATTCGAAAGTTTCTCTTTCTTAATGGGAAAACATATACATGACGATTATTCAGATACTTATGTTATCAATAAAAAAACTGATCGTACAATTGAAAATTACTATATACAATTTCTAACAATTGCATTCGGTATACTATTAGTCATCTACTTTTGTATGTCATTCAAAGAAATATTATTTCCTCAATAAAAAAAATGAAAGTATAGCAAATCAAAGATTAATTTATAAAAACTAAATCTTTACTGCATTCATTTTCACGTTCGACAAATAAATTATATTTTTGTTTAAAATACATTCTCATGTTAAAAGTAGGAGTTTTAGGTGCTGGTCATCTTGGTAAAATACATTTACGCTTATTACAACAATCTGACAAATACGAATTAGTTGGATTTTACGACGAAAATCAAGAAAATGCCGAAAGAATCTCAAAAGAATTTGGCTATAAAAATTTCAGTACAATTGCAAAACTTATACACGCTGTCGATGTAATCGACATTGTAACTCCAACACTTTCTCACTATAAATGTGCAAAAGTGGCAATTAAATCAGGAAAACATATCTTTATTGAAAAACCAATTGCCAATACCGTTGAAGAAGCGGAAGAAATTATCGCATTAGCAAAAGAATACAACGTAAAAGGACAAGTTGGTCATGTTGAGCGTTTTAATCCAGCCTTTATTGCTACAAAAAACATGATCGAAAATCCGATGTTTATAGAAACACATCGTTTGGCCGAATTTAATCCGCGTGGTACAGACGTTCCTGTAGTTCTGGATTTAATGATTCATGATATTGATGCAATTTTAAGTGTTGTAAAATCAAAAGTAAAAAATATTAATGCAAGCGGCGTTTCGGTTATCAGCGAAACTCCTGATATTGCCAATGCCAGAATCGAATTCGAAAATGGCTGCGTTGCCAATTTAACTGCCAGTAGAATTTCTTTAAAAAATATGCGTAAATCACGTTTCTTTCAAAAAGATGCCTACATTTCAGTTGACTTTTTAGAGAAAAAATGTGAAGTCGTTCGTATGAAAGATGCACCGGAAGTTCCTGGAGATTTTGATATGATCCTGCAAAATGCCGAAGGTGTAAAAAAACAAATCTACTTTACAAATCCTGATGTTGAGCAAAACAACGCAATTCTTGACGAATTAGAATCTTTTGCACATGCAATAAATACAAATACAACTCCGGTTGTAACGCTTGAACAGGCAACAGATGCATTACGTGTTGCTTATCAAATTATTGATTGTTTCGATAAATAATATAAAAATATAACTCATTATTTTTAAGGTTTAAAGCTGGCAGAAAAGCCACTTTAAACCTTAACTTTTAAAATTTAAATACCAAAAAAAAAATGAAAACTATAGCTGTAATTGGTGCAGGAACAATGGGTAACGGAATTGCTCATACATTTGCACAAAGCGGATTTACTGTAAAATTAATCGACGTTTCTGAAAAATCATTAGATAAAGGAATGGCAACTATTGCGGCTAATTTAGACCGTATGCTTGCAAAAGGAACAATTACGCAGGAAGACGTTGCTAAAACAATCACTAATATTATTACTTATACCGATATTAAAGACGGCGTTGTTGGTGCTGATTTAGTTGTAGAAGCTGCAACTGAAAACGTAGAATTAAAACTAAATATTTTCAAGCAGTTAAACGAAGCTTGTTCTCACAATACCATTTTAGCAACCAATACTTCTTCAATTTCAATTACACAAATTGGTTCTGTAGTTGCACATCCTGAACGCGTTATTGGAATGCATTTTATGAATCCGGTGCCAATCATGAAATTGGTTGAAATCATTCGCGGTTACAACACAAGCGATGAAGTAACTAAAATCATCATGAATTTATCTGAGAAATTAGGTAAAGTTCCTGTTGAAGTAAACGATTATCCGGGCTTTGTAGCAAACAGAATTTTAATGCCAATGCTAAACGAAGCAATCGAAACGTTATATAATAAAGTAGCCGGAGTTTACGAAATTGATACCGTAATGAAATTAGGAATGGGACACCCAATGGGACCACTTCAATTAGCTGATTTTATTGGTCTTGATGTTTGCTTAGCTATTTTAAACGTAATGTACGAAGGTTTCAAAAACCCAAAATATGCTCCTTGTCCATTATTAGTAAATATGGTGAGAGCAGGAAAATTAGGAGTGAAATCTGGAGAAGGTTTTTACGATTACAGCGAAAGCAAAAAAGCAGAGAAAATTTCTAAGCAGTTTGTTTAAGTTTTTTAAATATGATATCATTTGAGAGTGAATATAAAAATTTTAATCAACGCCTTTTTACTTTAAAAAATGTGTCATTCCTGATTGAATTCTTTACTTATTCATGTCTAATTATATTTTTTAATCTTTCGAAATTTTATACAATAATAATTGGGCTATTTCTTTTAGCAATATGTAGCTTTATCCTTATTAGCAGAAGCAAAACCAACATTGATTTAATAACCTTTCAGGAAAATAGAATTATTTTAAATGGTGAAACATTTAATACGAAATGGATAAAATCAATAGATATAAAAGAAACTTATATACAGATACTGAGTATTGGTTCTCGACAAGGATTACGTGGTGCGATTTTTTATTTAAAAATAAAAAATAAAGAAGATCACTACATTATAAACTCATTCGACACCTATTCTGACGAAGGAATAATACAGATTTTTAATGAGTTTAAAAAGTTCAAGGAAGAAAAAATAATTGTAGACGAAACATTAATATTATTGAGAATTCAAGAAAAAATAGAAAAATGTCAATAGCATTAAATTTAAATACTATCAAAGCAAGTTTACCTGAACACGTAACCTTAGTTGCCGTTTCAAAAACAAAACCTGTTTCGGACTTAATTCAAGCCTACGAAGCTGGTCAGCGCATTTTTGGAGAAAACAAAATTCAGGAAATGACTGAGAAATGGGAACAAATGCCAAAAGATATTCAATGGCATATGATTGGTCATGTTCAGTCGAATAAAGTCAAATTTATGGCACCATTTGTGAGTTTGATTCACGGTGTTGACAGTTTGAAATTATTACAGGAAATAAATAAACAAGCTTTAAAAAACAACAGAACAATAGATTGTCTTCTTCAAATATATATTGCCGAAGAAGAATCTAAATTTGGTTTAGACGAAAACGAATTAAATGAACTTTTAACTTCTGTGGAGTTTAAAGAGTTAAAAAATATTCGTATCTTAGGTTTAATGGGAATGGCAACCTTTACAGAAGATCAAAATCAAATAAAAAAAGAATTCACCCATTTAAAATCGATTTTTGATTCTATTCAAACACTGCAAACTGAAAACTGCAAACTGAATACTATCTCTATGGGAATGTCCGGAGATTATCAACTTGCAATAGAATGCGGCAGCACAATGGTTCGCATTGGAAGCAGCATTTTTGGAGGTCGTTAACTCTCAAAAATCACCTATCGTAAGACGCACTGCGGTGCGCCTCTACAAAAAACTGAATACTAAAAACTGAGACTGAACACTTAATTTGTACGCAATACTTGACATAGAAACTACTGGAGGACAGTTTAATGAAGAAGGAATTACCGAAATTGCCATCTATAAATTTGATGGACATGAAGTAATAGACCAGTTCATAAGCCTTGTCAATCCTGAAATTCCGATTCAGCCTTTCGTAGTAAAACTGACCGGAATCAATAATGCTATGTTACGCTCAGCTCCAAAGTTTTACGAAGTTGCCAAACGCATTATCGAAATAACTACTGACTGCGTTATTGTCGCGCACAACGCATCTTTTGACTACCGAATTTTACGAACAGAATTCAGACGTTTAGGCTACGATTTTGAAGCCAGAACGCTTTGCACAGTTGAATTAGCCAAAAAATTAATTCCAGAACAGCCATCGTACAGTTTAGGAAAACTAGTGCGTGCCCTCGGAATTCCAATGGCCGACAGACATCGCGCCAGCGGAGACGCCATGGCAACCACAAAGCTTTTCAAAATGCTTCTTGAAAAAGATGTCGAAAAAACAATCGTAAAAGACTTTATAAAGCTCGAAATAGAAAAAGGAATTGCGCCAAAATTCCTGGATCTTTTAAGCCAAATGCCAGCTAAAACCGGCGTTTATTATATTTATAATGAAAGTGGAACTCTAATATACATCGGCAAAAGCCAAAATATTAAAAAGAGAATTAATCAGCATTTTACCGGAATCACAACAAAAAGTAAAAAAATACAAACCGAAGTTTTTACCATAACTTATGACGAAACCGGAAGCGAATTAATTGCTCTTTTAAAAGAAAGCCAGGAAGTAAAAATTAACCGTCCAAGATACAACCGCTCGCAAAAAAAATCATTTTTCCCATTTGCCCTTTATTCAGAAAAAGATTCGAATGGTTATTTGAATTTAAAACTTGAAAAAGCTGACGGACGTAAAAAAGAAATTACATCTTATGCTTCTTTGCAGGAAGGTAAAAACGCACTTTTTAAATTTACCGCAAAATATCATTTATGCCAGAAATTGACCGGTTTATATCAAAGTAAAAAAGAGTGTTTTCAGTATAAAATAAAAGAATGCGACGGCGCCTGTATTGGCGAAGTCACTCCGGAAATTTACAATTTAAGGGTACAGCAGTTCGTCTCTGAAAACAGTTTCGAAAACAAAAGCATGATTTTAATTGACAGAGGCCGAAATGTAAACGAAAGAAGCGCTATTTTAATCGAAAACGGAACCTATCAGGGTTATGCTTATTACGATCTTAACTATCAGATTAACAATATTGAAATCCTAAAAAATATCCTAATTCCAATGTCTCATAATCGCGATGTAAAAAACATAATCCAAAATTACATCCGCAAAAGCAAATCTCTTAAAATCCTCCATTTTTAACAAAACAAAACTTTCATTATCTTCGTAGATATGAAAAATAGAAAATCAAAATACGAAACCTTTAGAGAAAAAATCAAAATTATCCTGTATGGCACAAACACCATTTTAGGACGAATGTTTGATTTAGTTCTTTTAGGTTTGATTTTATTGAGCGTTTTATTAATTATGCTCGATACAGTTGAAGGAATTAGTCAAAAGTATCATGAACAGCTGCTCATTTGCGAATGGGCTATTACTGTCTTTTTTACAATTGAGTATATTCTAAGAATAATCTCGATACAAAAACCAATTAAATACATTTTCAGTTTTTACGGAATCATCGATCTACTTGCCGTATTGCCAATGTATTTATCCATATTTTTTCCCGGTGCAAGCATTTTATCAATTGTTAGGGCATTGCGTTTTTTCAGATTATTCAAAATACTACATATCCCGCAAATTTCACATCAATCTGCACAGCTTAAGGACGCTATAGAAGCCAGTAAAGAGAAAATTCTAGTATTCATTTATTTCGTTCTTATCAGTACCGTAATTATCGGTTCGGTTATGTATTTAGTCGAAGGCAAAGAATCAGGGTTTACCAGTATTCCCATGGGAATTTACTGGACAATAGTAACCTTAACAACAGTGGGATACGGCGATATTTCACCTCAATCACCTCTAGGACAATTTATTGCAGCATTAGTTATGATTTTAGGTTATGGAATTATTGCTGTTCCAACCGGAATTGTAACAGCAGAATTTGCAAAAAATACTTTAAAAAACAACACAGTAAGCGGTAAAAAAACATGCAGAAAATGTCAATCGCAATTACATTTTGACAACGCTAAATACTGCTACGAATGCGGAACCCAATTGCCAAATAATTAATTTATGGAGCTAATCCAGCTGTACATTGCAACTCCTCCTTATCTTTGTTGTTTTTTTAAGGCATAAAAGGAGCTTCCGCCGGTCGCTCTTTTACACCAAAAAAAACGAACAAATATAAGTCCGGGGTTTCCATTTCCATCTGGGCTAAAAAATATGAAATACCTAATAACCATTGTCGGACCAACAGCTATAGGCAAAACAGCCTTAAGTATTGCTTTGTCACAACATTTTAAATGCGAAATCGTTTCTTGCGACAGTCGTCAGTTTTTTAAAGAAATGACCATTGGAACCGCTGTTCCCAATCAAAACGAACTCAATTCAGCCCAACATCATTTCATTCAAAATAAATCCATTTTCGAAAATTACACCGTTGGCGATTACGAAAAAGAAGCTTTAGCCAAAATTGAAGAATTATTTCAAACCAATGATTTTGTAATTCTTATTGGCGGATCAGGATTATATGTTGATGCTATTTTAAAAGGTTTCGACGAATTTCCAGAAATTAATCCACAAGTTCGCTCAGAAGTAAATTCAAATTACGAAAAACTAGGAATTGAATATCTTCAGGAACAATTAAAAAACTTGGATCCAGAATATTATCAAAAAATAACTTTAGAAAATCCACAAACCTTACAAAATCCGCAGCGAATGATGCGTTTTGTAGAAGTCTGCATTGGAACACAAAAACCGTATTCATCATTTCTAAATCAAAAGAAAAACAATAGAAACTTCACTCCTATTTTAATAGGTTTAGATGCAGACAGAGAAATCATTTACAACCGAATCAACCAGCGCGTTGACATTATGATGAACGAAGGTTTACTTGAAGAAGCAAAAACATTGTATCCTAATAAAGCGTTAAATGCGCTTCAAACCGTGGGTTATAGAGAATTATTTAGTTATTTTGATGAAGAATTCACTTTACCATTTGCCATTGAAGAAATTAAGAAAAATACCCGAAGATTCTCCAAAAGACAATTAACGTGGTTCAAACGAAATGAAAACACAAAATGGTTTGATTATGCAGCAGATAGAAAAAATATCATAGATTACATAGAAAATCTTCTAAAGTAAAATCAAAAATCTTTTTTCTATACTCTATATTCTATCCTCTAAAAAAATCTAAAATCAACTATCTAAAATCAAAAAATGCCAATATCTCCAAATTTCACATCAGTTTTAAGTAAAGACTGGGAAATCAATTTCACACAATGCACGCCAGCAGGTTTCTTAAAATATACCGATTTGTGTAATATTTTACAATTAACCGCCGCAGCGCATTCAGAAATTGGAGGAATTAGTTTTTATGATATGCAGGAATTTCACCAAGCCTGGGTTTTAAGCCGAATGCGCGTTGAAGTTCATGCCTTACCAAAATGGCAGGATGTTGTAACCGTAAAAACATGGATTAACAGTTTAGAAAATTCACGCTCCGTCCGTGCGTTGGAAATGTATGTAAACGGAAAAAAAATCGTAGGCTGCGAAACGTATTGGGCAGTTTTCAATACACAAGCGCGTCGTCCTGAAGCTTTAGCTTTACCTTACGAACATTTTGAATTATTCCCCGAAAACAGAGCTACAGAAGAAGGTTTTTCTAAAATAAACATCAATCATGAAAAAGAAGCCGTTTTTGAAAAAACAGTTTATTTATCTGATTTAGACATTGTAAATCACGTAAATAACGTTAAATATCTGGAATGGTGTTTGGATCATGTTGACCCAAAAAGAATCATGAAACAAGAAGTTAAAAGCTTCGAAATGAATTTCATGAAAGAGCTTTCGCTAAAAGATAATGTTGTAATTCACGAAAGCGAAGACGATGATCATACAACAGCAACATTCAGCATTACAAAAGGTGAAAAAACCTGCTTTGCTTTGGAGCTGCATTGGAAATAAAATTGCCCACAGATTTAACGGATTAAACCGATTGTCACAGATTATAAAATAAAATTTGTGTAAATTCGGGAAATTCGTGGCAAACAAAAAAACGATGCGATTCAATAACCACATCGTTTTTTCTTTCAATCAAAATCATTTCGATTTCTTTTTAGAATCTTTTTTAGATTTCTTTTTCTTCTTTAGCAAATCAATTTTGCCTTCAATTCTTTTCTCTACATCGCTAATATTGCATTCGTATGCAAATTGTAAAGAATGAAGCTTAGCATTTTTAATCTCTTTCAAAGCTTTCTTAAACTCATGCTGTGCTTCAAAAAGAATTGCTTTTTTAACGTAAATATCAGATTTGTTTATTCCTTTTATCGTTAAAGCAAAATCAATTAATTTTTGTGCTTCCTCATAATCTTCGTTTAAAATTAAAGTCTGCAAATAATACGGATAAACTTCAAGCGCATGAATATTAATCGATAAAGCTTCCTGAAAATAGGATTTAGCCTCTTCATAATTCATTAATTGTTCAGCCTGAATTCTTCCGTACAAACACAAAACCATTGTATTTTTTGCATCATATGAAAAAGCATAATCTAAAGATTCAATCGTTTCTTCAAGTGAATACGGATAGTTATCCAAAGCCTGAAAAAGGTATTTATCAATTGTTTTCATGTCGTAAATCGTTTTTTAATTTCTGACGAGTTCCTTTATAGCTTTTATCTACTTTGTTCTTTTTAAAATCACTTCCGGTAAAAACTCTAACAGGATTTCCACGCTCAATATTGAGTTGATTTTCCCATTGTTTCCCCACGTGATTTTTTAGTTGAACCAGTTTCTCGTCTTCTAGTTTTTTTAATAATCTTTCTGTTGCCAGTTTTTTGTTTTGGTGCTGCGATCGGCTGTCCATAGAAACAACTGCAATTCCCGTTGGAATATGCGTTGCCCGAATTGCCGAACTAACTTTGTTTACGTGCTGGCCACCAGCACCAGAACTTCGCATTGCCTGAAATTGAATATCATTTTCTGAAACTGATGCATTTTTTTGCGGTTCGATTTCAAAAATGCCAATAAACCAGTTCTTGCGTTTGTGCATTTTCCTAAACTGACTCTGACCAATCCACTGAATAGTTCCAATCCAGGATTTTACAAATTGGTCAGCATTTTTTCCTTTTATCGAAATGGAAGCTGTTTCAACTGTTCCGTTTTCTTCTCCAACTTCTCGTTGCAACAACACAACATCTAATTGTTGATCTTGCGCTTCTTCCAACACTTTTTTAAGCACTTGGGCAACAACCCAAGTGCATTCTGCAGGTCCGCGACCCGCTGTTATTTGAATTATTCTTTCCATTTCTTTAAAATTTTAAGCAGCTTTTCTCTGTTTTTTGCTGCTTTTACAAATTGTGGTAAATGCGCCACTAAACTCGACGTATAATTGACCTTTGAATTTCTTTCTCTTAAACCAGCTTGAATATATCTTTCCAGATAATCAATATGATCCTGATTATAAGCCCAGAAAATGTTGCCATCGATTTCTTTTTGAAACCAAAGTGGTAAATTATACCACGTGTCCCTAACTAAACCATCATCAAGTTTTGACTCTATTTTAATTTCATTAAAGGCTTAACTTCTTCCTGAAAATTGCAATGCGGGCATCTGGTTTTATAAATCAAAGGCTTTATTTTAAAGGCCCGAGATTCAAATTCAAATTTCTCAAAGCACTTACTACAATATATTTTTCCATAAGCAACATACTTGAAAATAGGTGGTTTAGATTTAGAAAAACACTGTTTGCATTCAAAATACATCGACTTACATCTACCGCATTTACAATCATCTTTTAACTTTTTTATAATAGCTGATTTAGATTCACATTTTGGGCACTTTACCGAAATTTCATCATCAAAATTTCTCAACCATTTATTTTCATCTTGAAATCTTTCCATAATTTTACTTTTTTAACGATCCATTCTAACAATCTTCGGCGTAAAAGTTCCTAAGACTTCGACCAAATCGGTTTGGTTTGCCATCACTTTTGTAATGTCTTTGTAGGCCATTGGCGCTTCATCAATATTTCCACCAATCAAGGTTACATCGTTGGCTTTCAAAACCTTTTTGATTTCGCTTTGCGTAAAAGTGCTTTTGCATTTCGCTCTCGAAAACAAACGTCCGGCGCCATGCGAAGCAGAATTTAAACTCTCTGCGTTTCCTTTCCCTTTTACAATGTAACCCGGAGCAGTCATTGAACCGGGAATAATTCCCAATTGACCTTCTCCTGCTGGAGTTGCTCCTTTTCGGTGCACAATACATTCCTGACCGTTTACCATTTCTTTCCATGCAAAATTGTGATGGTTTTCAATTGTAACCACTACTCTTTTCCCAATTGCTTTGGCAATTCGTCTGTGAATATCATCGTGACAGGCTTTTGCATATTCTCCGGCTAAATTCATTGCCAGCCAATATTCCTGACCATCATGTGTATTCAAATCCAGCCAGGCTAAATGCTGTACATTTTTTGGTAACGGACATTGTTTTGTTGCCAAGTAGGTATAATGTTTCGCAATATTAGCACCCAAACCACGAGAACCACTATGTGAAAGAACTGCGAAATATTCGCCTTTTTCAAGCTTCCATTCATTCTCCGGATTATCAATTTTAGCAATTCCGAATTCTACAAAATGGTTTCCTCCGCCTGAACTTCCTAATTGTTTGTAGGCCTTTGGCAAAAGATTCTTTAGTAACGGAATATCCTGAAATTCACTTTTATGAAAAACTTCATGATCTACTCTTGAAGCGTGTGTTTCATTCATTCCGAATTTTGTATTGTCTTTTAAAATTGCTTCTAACTGATGTTCTTTTCCTTTGAAATGCGACGCTGGCAAATCAAAAATTGAAAGGCTCATTCGGCATCCGATATCAACTCCAACACCGTATGGAATCACAGCATTATCTGTTGCTAAAACTCCTCCAATTGGTAATCCATATCCCGAATGTGCATCCGGCATTAAAGCTCCGGCTACTGAAATTGGCAGTTTCAACGAATCATACAATTGAAATTTTGCCTGCTGATCAATCTCATTTTCACCAAAAATCGTAAAAGGAGCTCTTGTTGCTTTAAGCTGATGCATTCTTACCTGAACCGGTTTTATCAAACCTTCAGCAACTTTTCCCCAAGTTCCGTGACCTTCAAATTTTTCAGGATTCAGCAGAACGTCTTTTGCCTCTGTTAGAATAGATTCCTTTTTTTCTCTTTTTCTATATCTGTTTATCTGCCCTAAAGCAATGTTTATTGAATTATTCTTTGGAAATCCCAATTTAATCAGGTCTTTTCCAGTTAATTTATTTCCCATGATTTATATCATTTCGTCTACATATTGTTGATACAATAAATGCCGACTTTTATTTTTAATTGGGTTTAACTCTCTCGGATTTTTATAATCATAATATCCCGAATAACGAGAGTAACCATCTACTAACTTGTTTATTTTATTTCTCAAATTAAGATTAACAATATAATTATCAAGAAGCTGGATTTCACTTTCTAAATCTGAATCGACCATTATAGTATGCGTTATCATATAAGGGCTAACGCGAAGTACATATCTCCAAGACTCATTAAACATATAATGAATTCTATGCCGCTTGAAATTGCTGCACCAGCGTTCTCGCTTATAAAAATGTGCTTTTTCTTTTTCTGTCAATTCTAATTTTGAGCTTCTCCACTCCCATTCCGAAAATTCCTTTACAGTTTGAATCTTTTCAACATAAACATTTCTTCTTTTTCTCTTTTTCTTTCTTTTAAAAGATTTTTCAGAGGAAAACTGCCATGTGTTTATTTTTTCCAATAGTGATCTGTAAAATGAAGATTCATTTGATCTTGCAACATCTTCTCTCAGTACAAAACTGCGCTGCCATCCCTTTTGATAAGGATTTTCAAGCGGAACCAATGGTAAATTATTTTGTTTTTTCCAAAGATCCTTTTGTTGCTTTCTTAACTGAATTAAATGTTTTTCAAAATCTTCTTTTGCTAATCTTTTTTTCCTTCTTTTACTTTTAAAACGAGTACACAAAGCATACTCATCTACCGTATAATTTTCCATTAAAAAATTATAGTGTATTAAATTAACAGCCTAATAGGCTTAAACATTTTATCCTTGACGGACAAATAAATAAAATCGGTTTTTCGGGAAAATTTTGAAGTGTCTAGAATAAAAAAAGCCCGAAACTAAATGTCTTCGGGCTTTTTTATATATCTAAAAATGTATTTCTAAGATTGAAATAAGCCACGAAGAAGTGCTGCACCAAATCCGTTTGGTGTGAAGCTTTGTGATGTCAATGTAAGTACAAACATTTTTCTTCGTTTTTAAAGGGTTATTATTTTTTTCGTCTGCAAATATTCAGAATTGTTTTTTGATTTTCCAAATTATTTTTCAGAAAAGTCGTGTGAAAAATATTTCCGGCATTAAATTCCTCAACAAATAAGAAGTTATTGTCTTAAAAATGAAGATAATAACTTATATAGAAATAAAATTAAAATTTTTAATATTTCATGTAATGTTTGTCATTTCGACTGAAAGGAGAAATCGCACATGTATATCGACAAAGATTGGCGATTCTCTTTGCGTAGACGCACTGCTGTGCGTCTCTACGATATACGTTATCTATAAATCAATCAGAATTTTAATGTAGAGATGCCCTGCAGTGCATCTAACCAAAGATTGGCAACATTTAATTTTCTTTCTAAACATAAAAAAAGCCCTGATTTCTCAGAGCTTTTATATTGTTTTTAGGTGAATTCGTTATTCAGAAACTTTGCTTTTCACAACTAATCTGAAACCTTCTCCGTGAATGTTAAGAATCTCAACATCTTCATCAGATTTAAGGTATTTTCTAAGTTTAGCGATGTAAACATCCATACTTCTTGAAGTAAAGTAGTTGTCATCTCTCCAGATTTTAGTCAAAGCTAATTCTCTTGGCATTAAGTCATTTTCATGAAGAATTAACATTTTAAGCAATTCATTCTCTTTTGGAGACAATTTGATTGGCTCTTCATCCTGGAAAGTCAAGAATCTAAGTTTTGAGTTTAAGTGGAATTTACCAATATTAAATTCAAATTGTACTTGTTCTGCTTTTGTATCAGCTGATTTTCTTTGAATAATCGCTTTGATTTTCATCAATAAAACTTCTGAATCAAAAGGTTTATTTAAATAATCGTCAGCACCAGCTTTGTATCCTTTTAACACATCTTCTTTCATAGATTTTGCTGTCAAGAAGATAATTGGCACTTCGCTGTTCTTTTCTCTAATTTCTTTTGCTAAAGTATACCCATCTTTATAAGGCATCATTACATCAAGAATACATAAATCGTAAACGTCTTTCTTGAATTTCTCGAAACCTTCCATACCGTTTTTAGCTAAAGTAACTTCAAAGTCATTTAACATTAGATAATCTTTAAGAACCGCCCCAAAATTTAGGTCATCTTCTACTAAAAGTATTCTTTTGTTAGTATTTTCCATATTTTAATTTATTAATGGTATTTTTATAATAAAGGTGCTACCTTTTCCTTTTTCGCTTTCAACATATACTTGACCATTATGGTCCTCTACAATTCTTTTTACGTACGCAAGACCTAAGCCGTGCCCTTTTACATTATGAAGGTCTCCAGTATGTTCTCTATAGAACTTCTCAAACACTCGTTTTTGAGCTATCTTACTCATTCCCAAACCATGATCTCTTACTTTTATCAAAATCATGTCTTTTACATTTTCTGTAAAAATTTCAATTTCAGGAGTATCAGGTGAATATTTTATGGCATTCTCTAAAATATTAACCAGAACGTTTGTAAAATGAACTTCATTGATCAAACAAGTCGTTCTTGCTGCGTTATAATGTTTTACTACCGTACCTTTTCTATCTTCTAAAATCAAATTTACATGCTCAATTGCATCGTCAATTACATCAGTTACAACAGTTGGTTCTTTAGTGATATCAAGTTCACGTTTTTCTAGTTTAGAAATACGTAAAACGTTTTCAACCTGGGCATGCATTCTTTTATTTTCATCCCTAATCATTTGAAGATATCTATAGACTTTGTCTTTATCTTCAATAATTTTAGGGTTTCTAATCGCATCAAGTGCTAAATTTATTGTCGCAATTGGAGTTTTAAACTCGTGCGTCATATTATTTATAAAATCTGTTTTGATTTCAGAAATATGTTTCTGACGCAACAATTGATTTAAGGCACTTGTGTATGCAACTATTATAATTAATGTAAAAACTATTGATAAAATAGTAATACTTAATAATTCTGATAGTAAAAATTTCTTTTTATGAGGAAATGTAACTGACAATTCATATCTGCTATTTCCTTCGTTATCAGTATATATCGGAATATTATAAGTTGCTTCTTTATCGTAGTGAAATCCATCCGATTTAATTTTGGTTGGAACACCACTGCTATAAATTCCAAATTCAAATTTGGTTTTAACTCCGTATTCTTGTAATTCTTTCTTTAAAAGCTTAGAAAGTTTATCTTTAGTAATTCTACCTTCAATTGGAGTTAAGGACGCAATATCTTTATACTGAATTTGCTGCTGAACTTTATTTAAAATATCTAAACTTCCTGATTTTTCAATTGTAAGGTCTGGTATTATACTTTGACCTAAATTGTTATTATCAATTCCGTTATTGTTATTATAAACTTCGGTTACTCTTTTAGAGCTGAAATTCTTAAATCGCTCACTGCTGAATTTTTTATTAAAAAACGATCCGCTTATATCGTAATCTTCAGAAGTCAGTGTATTAGAATAAACAATTGTTTTATTTGTTTTTGCATTTCTCTGCACATAAAACACTTGAAGTAAGTCCTCTTTTTTGGGAATTTTACCTGTGCTGTCTTTTATGCGGTTGTATTTATCGTAAAAACTGTATTCTTCCTGCTGTTCAAGCTTGTCTGCTACATTTCCGATAACTTGGGTAACGTGGTATTTAAACTGCTCTTCATTATTTTTAAATGAAGAGTTAAACCAAAATACCTGCACTAGAATTATCCCTATTAAGGACAAACTCATCAGTAAAACAAGTATTCTAAAAAATAATTTATTCATCGAAACAAAATTAATATTTTAACAATATACTAAATAATACATTAACCAAATATTAACATTTAAGACTGTTTTTGTTTTATTTTCAAAATTTTAAGAATTTCAACTACTTCTTCTTTAGCAATTTTAAGATTACTGTTATTAATAACAAAATTGCTCAAAGAAATTCGTTTTTTATCATCCCACTGCATTTTCATTCTGCTTAAAACATGTTCGCGTGTTGTATTATCACGCTTCATCACTCTTTCAATTCTTAATTCTTCTGGAGCAGTAACGGTAACTATATAATCAAATTCTTTGTATTTTCCGCTTTCAAATAAAATGGCAGCTTCGTAAACTACAAAAGGTTCGTTTTTATTTTGAGAGAGCCAAAATTGAAAATCCTTTTTTACTGCAGGATGTACAATCGAATTTAAAACTGCTAATTTATCTGCATCATTAAAAACAATATCAGCTAATTTTGCCCGGTTTAAAACATTATTTTCAAAGAGCGATTCTCCAAAAGCATTTTTTATTGCAGCAATAATTTCTGCCGACTGCATTATCTTTTTAGCTTCATCATCTGCGATGTAAACAGGAATTCCCATTTCCTTAAAAAAAGCAGTGATTGTTGTTTTACCGCTTCCTATTCCGCCGGTCAAGCCGATAATTTTTGTCATATTATATCTTAAAAAACATACGAGGAAAAGCTTCTTGTGGTTTCTTCTTTAATAAAATGACTTTTACAAAAGATTCCAAAAATCCTGTTCCGTAACCGTAAAATTGTTTCCAAACAGCAATAACCGATAAATACCCAATTTTGATACTTTTATTTTGAATACTTGCTGTAAGAAAAATAATAACGAAATATACAAAATATAATTGTAATAAAATATCAATATTGAAAATTAATAGTAAAAAAGCTATCAATAAACCTACGATAAATACGGTTGGAAAGAAGAAAGTAAGCTTATTATGTTCTGGATACCAACTGTTTAATATTGGTCTTGCTATGCCGAATTTTTTTACCTGAATGGAGAATTTTTCCCAGTCAATTCTACGTTTGTGATACACAAAAGCCTCAGAAAACAGTCTGGTTTCAAATCCTAAGTTCCATAAACGGATCGATAAGTCGGGATCTTCGCCGGGATGAATGTTTCCAAAGCCTTTTGACGCTTCAAAAGCTTTCTTCGAAATTCCCATATTAAAACTTCTTGGCTGGAATTTATTAATTTTTTCAGAACCGCCGCGAATTCCACCTGTCGTAAGAAAAGAGGTCATGGCAAAATTGATTGCTTTTTGAATGTTCGAAAAGCTTTTCAAGGCTTTATCCGGCCCGCCAAAACAGTCCACATATTTTTCATCTAAAGCTTTACGAACTTCAGTTAAATAATTGGGAGGAATAATACAATCTGAATCAAAAATGATAAAATAATCCCCTCTCGCCTTTTCCATTCCAAAATTTCTGGAATCGCCGGGACCAGAATTTGGTTTAAAATAATATGAGATATTCAATTTCCCATCATAGTTCATTACAACATCTTTACAAGGAATCGATGATCCGTCTTCAACCAGAACAATTTCAAAAGGTTCGTTGTAATCAGATTTTGTAAGACTTTCTAAAAGTTCATCAACTTCGTCCGGACGATTATACACGGGTATAATTAAAGAAAAAATCATAGCGGGAATGCGGTTTTAAGTGGAATATTTTAAAAATTTAAAATTTCAGCAAAGATAGGTTATATTCATAAAAAAACCACCAACTTTTGGTTGATGGTTTTTACTGTAAGATTTATGTTTTTATTTGATACTGTCAATATTAACTACTTCATTAGCTTCTGCTTTGTAGTCAACTCCGTCAAATTCAAATCCAAATAAATTTAAGAAATCATTTCTGTAACCTGCTAAGTCTCCAATAGCCGGTAACGTTTCTGTTGTTGCTTCTTTCCAAAGTTCAGCAACTTTTGCCTGAACATCATCACGCATTTCCCAGTCATCAATTCTAATTCTTCCTTTTTCATCAACAGGAACTTCAGAACCGTTGTATAATCTATCCTGGAATAAACGCTGAATCTGCTCGATACATCCTTCGTGAATACCTTCTTCTTTCATGATTTTGTATAAAAGAGAAATATATAACGGAATAACTGGAATTGCAGAACTTGCTTGTGTAACTAATGCTTTGTTTACAGAAACGTAAGCTTTCCCTCCAATAGATTTTAAGTTATCTGTGATAGTGAATGCTGTAGCTTCTAAATGGTCTTTTGCACGACCAATTGTTCCTTTACGGTAAACTGCTTCTGTTAATGCTGGCCCAATATAAGAATAAGCTACTGTTGCAGCACCTTCTGCCAATAAATTTTCATTTTTTAAAGCATCGATCCACATTGCCCAGTCTTCACCTCCCATTACAGCAACTGTGTTTTCAATATCTTCCTCGTTTGCAGGAGCGATTGAAACCTCAGTTACGTTTCCTGTATGAAAATCAACTGTTTTGTTTGTAAATGTCTGTCCGATTGGTTTTAAAACTGAACGGTGTGTAACTCCTGTATTAGGATTTGTACGCACTGGAGAAGCTAAACTGTAAATTACAAGATCTACTTGTCCTAAATCAGCTTTTATTAAATCTAATGTTTCTCTTTTTATTTCATTTGAAAAAGCATCTCCGTTGATACTTTTTGCATATAGACCTGCTTTATGAGCTTCAGCTTCAAAAGCTGCAGAATTATACCATCCTGGTGAAGCTGTTTTTCCTTCAACTGGCGGTTTTTCGAAAAATACTCCAATTGTAGCAGCATCAAATCCAAAAGCACTTGTGATTCTTGAAGCTAATCCGAAACCTGTTGAAGCACCAATAACTAATACTTTTTTTGCTCCGGCAATTGCACCTTTTGATTTGATATATTCAATTTGATTTTTAACGTTTTGCTCAGCTCCCTTTGGGTGGGCAGTCAAACAAATAAATCCTCTCATTCTAGGTTCTATAATCATACTCTTTTTATTTACTCATAAATTAATCATTATCAAGATAAATGACAACTTATGCCTGTTTTGTTTAATTATTTTTCGATGACAAATATAAAGTATTTCTTTAGTTCAACAAGGCTTTGGCGTGATTTAAAGCCGAATCTGAAACGACTGCTCCTGATAACATTTGAGCAATTTCTATAACTCTTTCGTCCTGAGACAGTAACTTTAATTCTGACTGTGTATGATCACCTACTGTTGCTTTAGAAACTTTAAAGTGCGAATCGCCTTTTGCTGCAATCTGCGGTAAATGCGTAATCGCAAAAATCTGCATTTTGGCACTCATTTCTTTCATAATCTCACCCATTCTAATGGCAATTTCTCCCGAAACTCCGGTGTCAATTTCATCAAAAATTAAGGTTGGTAATTTTGAATACTGCGCTAAAATTGCTTTTACTGCCAGCATAATACGTGACATTTCCCCGCCTGAAGCCACTTTTTTCAATAAACCAAAATCAGTTCCTTTATTGGCTGAAAACAAGAACTGTAATTCATCTTTTCCGTTTTGGAAATAGGTTTCTGATGACAGAAGTTCCATATTAAAACGAACATTTGGCATTCCTAATGTTTCTAAAATCGATATTAACTGATTTGATAAAACCGGAATTGCATTTATTCTGTTTTGATGAATTGTTGCTGCAAAAGCATCTAATTCTGCTGCTTTTTCTTCGATTGATTTAGATAAGTTTTCGATTTCTTCCTCAATATTATCTAATTCTAAAAGTGTATTTCCTAAATCGGCCTGAATTTGAAGTAATTCGTCTACAGAATTAACATGGTGTTTCTTTTGCAGATTAAAAATTAACTGCAATTTTTGACTTACTAATTCTAATTGCTCCGGATCGTTTAATAATTTTTCTGAAGCATTTTGTAATTCTTTTGAAACATCATCAAATTCAATTGAAATACTGGTGATTCGTTCAAATAAGTTTTGATATTCTGCTGAAAACGGCGCAATCTTTTGTAGTGCGTTTTTAATTTCATTAAGATTATGAAATACACCAAATTGCTCTTCGTTTGCAATTACAAGCGATTTATCAATTGATTCTTTGATAATTTCGACGTTATTCAGTTTTTCAAAATCAGCTTCTAATTCTGCCTGTTCTCCAGATTTTAATTTAGCCGAAACCAATTCGTTCAATAAAAAAGTATTGTACTCCTGCTCTTTTCCTGAATCGCTTTGTTTTTTTAGTAAAGCATTTAATTTTGATTTCTCTGATTTATAAAGTTTTAATAGATTTTGATACGTTAGAATAGTATCAAAATTATTTGCAATAGCGTCAATTATTTTGAATTGAACCGTTTCATCAGACAATTCCTGAGTTTGCTGCTGCGAATGTATATCTATTAAAAAAAGACTCAAATCCTGCAATTCCTGAAGATTTACAGGACTGTCGTTTATAAAAGCTCTTGATTTTCCCGAAGGTAAAATTTCACGTCTAATTATGGTTTCATCTTCATAATCGAGATCATTTTCTGCAAAAAAATCTTTTAAGTTGTATTTAGAAATTTCAAAATGCGCTTCAATAACACATTTTTCTTCTTTGTTTTTTAATGAAGTTAAATCGGCTCTTTTTCCTAAAACGAGTCCAATCGCTCCTAATATAATCGATTTTCCTGCTCCTGTTTCACCAGTAATTATAGAAAAACCTTTTGAAAAATCAATAGAAAGCTTTTCAATCAGAGCATAATTTTTAATCGATAGTGAAGTTATCATAAAGGGGAATTATAAAAATAAAGTGCTACGAAGAAAGGAAAAAAAATTAAGTTTTTAAAACTTAATTTGCGACCATTTTGAATTATTTAAAGGTGAAACCCTATTCAAAATATCTGTTAAGTCCGTAACAGGAATACTTGGGCCTCCGGAAAAAATAGAAACTATCTCATCTGATTTTGCATCAAAAAATACACGGGTCAAAAATGCATTAGGTCTTACTGAATTTACTTTTCCAATAAGCAATAAAGAAGATTTTACTTTTTCTTTTGCTGCTTTTAAATCATTGCTCATCGTATCTAAGCCTGTATGATACAAAAAGGTGGTCTGACGTAAATCAGCATACATAGGAGAAAGCATATCTGTTATTAAATAATAACGGTTTTGAAGCCCGTCTGTCTGGCTCCAACCTCTAAATCCACCTTGCTGTGCAACGCTTGCAATGTTTTGAGCTGTTTCAAAATACTGATTTCCGGCGCCGCTTTGAAACGTATCAGCATCCATACCTAAAATTATGTAACTGTAAAAAGATACTACAGATACTAAATTTGATTCAAAAACAGTTGGATTAAACAATAATGGCTCGTACTCTGTGTATCTAAAATTAAAGTCTTTGTCATTAAAATTCAGAACAGGTGAAGAATAAGTCGAATTGTAAATTAATCTTGAAGACTGTACCTGAATAGTTCCTGTAAACTGGTCAGAACTATACGATGACAATGTAATATACATGGAGCAATTAATTCTTTCATGCTGTTTTAAGGCAGATCCAGTTCCTGTCCAGTCTGTTTTGTTTACAAACTCAGATAAAGAAGTCTGCAGCGTTTTAAAAACCTGCTGATTTGGTGTAGGAAGCCTTTCAGTATTGATAGTTACTGTACAATTTAGCTGCTGCGCCTGAGTAAAGCCAAAAATAAAAAATACGAAAAGTGTAACTATTTTGTTCATACAAATAAAATTTTATTATCAGCAAAAATAGAACAACTATTCTTACTTTTTATAAAATATTTTAAATCTTTATGATTTTGAAAAATGTGAAATCACTTTGTTTAAAATATCGACTGCTACAAATTCTTTCGATTTTAATTCCATAGGTTCGATATTAAAGTTTTTATCAATAAATGTTACTTTATTGGTTTCTTTTTTAAAACCGGCACCTTCATCCTGCAAAGAATTTAGAACTATCAAATCTAAGTTTTTTTTCTGGATTTTCAGCTTAGCATTTTCAATTTCATTTTCGGTTTCAAGGGCAAAGCCTATTAAAAACTGATTCTTTTTAATAGCTCCTAAAGAGGATAAGATATCTTTTGTTTTCTCTAATTCAATCGAAAACTCACTTGCATTTTTCTTAATCTTTTGTAACGCAACCTCTTTTGGTTTGTAATCTGCTACGGCCGCTGCTGCGATTGCCGCATCAGAATCATCATAATGTTTGTGGCAGGCGTCGTACATTTCCTGAGCCGACATTATATTTATAACTTCAATCGAAGGATTTTTAGCTTTATAATGTGTTGGCCCTGAAACTAAAACAACCTGTGCTCCAAGATTTGCTGCCGCATTTGCAATATCAAATCCCATTTTTCCAGAAGAATGATTTCCTATAAAACGTACGGGATCTATTGCTTCGTATGTTGGACCTGCAGTTATTAGTATTTTTTTTCCTTTAAGGGGTAATTTGCTTTCTAAATCTGCTTCAAGAAAAGCTACGATATTTTCCGGCTCAGCCATTCGGCCTTCTCCGGATAAACCGCTTGCTAATTCGCCTTTTTCAGCTGGAATAATAATGTTTCCAAATTGTTTTAAGGCATTAAAACTAGAAATTGTAGAGGGATGTTTGTACATATCCAAGTCCATTGCCGGAGCAAAATAAACAGGACATTTAGCCGATAAGTATGTTGCAATTAAAAGATTATCGCAATTTCCTGTGGCCATTTTAGACATTGTATTTGCTGTTGCAGGAGCAATCAGCATCAAATCTGCCCAAAGACCTAATTCAACGTGATTATTCCATACCGCATCTTCATTGTCATCGTTAAAGAAACTGGAATGTACAGGATTTTTTGATAAGGTAGATAATGTAAGCGGGGTTATAAAATCCTTAGAAGCAGGTGTCATTATCACTTGGACATGTGCACCTGCTTTTATAAAAAGTCGTACTAATGAGGCTGTTTTATACGCTGCAATTCCACCGGAAACTCCCAGTAAAATCTTTTTTCCGTTTAAAACTGACATTATACTATATTATTTGTTTGAACCTCTGTGGTAAGTTTTTCCGTCTAACCATTCCTGAACAGCTAAAGCGTGTGGTTTTGGTAATTTTTCGTAAAATTTAGAAACTTCGATTTGTTCTTTATTTTCAAAAACTTCTTCAAGACTGTCATTGTAAGTAGCAAACTCTTCTAATTTCTCAGTTAATTCTTTTTTAATTTCAGAATTAATCTGGTTTGCTCTTTTAGCCATAATGGTAATTGCTTCATACACATTTCCTGTTGGCTCTTCAATAACTGTTTTATTGTAAGTTATTGTGTTAACAGGAGCATTCGTCTTTTTTAAATCCATGACTTATTTTTATTTAGTATATTTTTGTAAATCCGTTTCAACTCTGGCATTCATTTCGTCTGCCTCTTTTTTATATTTTGTATCGCTTTTAAACTTAATTAAGTTTGCATAAGCTGTTTTTGCAATATTTAAACGTTCTTCCATTTTTGAAGGAACACTGTTTATTGCTAACTTATATGCTGAATCATATTTGTAAAACAAAGCGTCTTCTTTGAAAGGAGTTCCCGGAAAATCAGCTATAAAATTATCAAAAGCTACAAGAGCTGATTTATAATCTGAAATTGTGTTGTATCCTTTAGCATTTTCGTATGCTTTTTTCTCTAATTTTCCATTCAAAACCTGCACCGTTTTATTTGCCTCAGGTATATATTCTGAATTTGGATAATTATCAATAAATGCTTGTAATTTTTCTAAAGCTTTTACGGTATCAGCCTGATCTAAACTGTAAACCGGAGATAATTTTGAATAACTATAAGCTCCTAAATAAGCACATTCCTGTACTTTTTCGCTTCGTGGATATCCTGAAACAAAACTTTCAAACTGGTATCCTGCCAGATAATATTGTTTTGTTTTGTAATAAGACTGTGAAAACATATAAAAAAGTTTTTCAGCCTGAGGTTTACCTCTATATGTTGGCGCTAATTGTTCAAAAAGACGAATGGCTTTATTATACTTGCCAGCTTCGTACATTTTTGTCGCCACTTCAAACTTTGCTGCAACATCTTCATTTTTTAATGCCTTTTGGTAATCACTACAAGAACAAAAAAGGGCTACAACAATTAATAGAGATACTATTTTTTTCATTTATTTACTTTTATTATGATTTTCTTAGACATTATGCCAAAGTAAAAATCACACCGAAGCTTTCGGGTGCAAATTTAGTCATTAATTTAGCGACTGCAAAATAATTTTTTAGTATCTTATAATACTAACACTTTAACAATTATTTAATGCTATTTTTTACAAACTCATTTAATCTTGCTGCTAAAGCGTCATCTACAGAAACCAAAGGTAATCGCACCACATTTTCAGCAATACCAAGGGCTTGAAAGATTTGTTTTATTCCGGCAGGGTTTCCCTGTTCGAAAATCATATCAATACAATCTGCTAAAAAGTATTGTGTTTTAAACGCTTCAACTGCTTTCTTATTCAATCCTAAGCGAATCATTTCTGAAAATTCTTTTGGAAAACCTTGTCCAATTACTGAAATTACACCTGCTCCACCCGCTAAAACGATAGGCAAAGCAATCATATCGTCTCCGGAAATTACCAGAAAATCTTTTGGTGCATCTTTTATAAGTTTTAGTGCCTGAGCCATATCTCCTGCTGCTTCTTTTATTGCTACGATATTTTTAAAATCATTAGCTAAACGAACAACTGTCGACGGAAGCATATTGCTTGATGTTCTTCCCGGAACGTTGTATAATATTACAGGAATTGGAGATGCTTCTGCAATTGCTTTAAAGTGCTGGTAAATTCCTTCCTGTGTTGGTTTATTATAATATGGTGAAACTGAAAGTATGGCTTCAAAAGCAGAAAAATCTCTTGTTTTTAATTCTTCAACAATCTGCATGGTGTTATTTCCTCCAACTCCAAGAACTAATGGCAGTCTTCCTTTATTAACATCAATTACGGTGCTGATAACTAACTCTTTTTCTTCTAATGTTAAGGTAGCATTTTCTGCTGTTGTTCCCATTACAACAAGATATTCAACTCCTCCGTCAATCGAAAAGTTAACGACACGCTGCAACGCTTCGATATCTACTGAAAAGTCTTTTTTAAATGGGGTTACAAGCGCAACACCAGTTCCTATTAATGATTGCATATTTTGATTTATATTTTATTTTATACTTTTTAAATACTTAAACAATTCTGAAATGAAAAGTTTATACTCTGCTATTGTAGTGTTAATCATCCAGCGATTTAATTTATCATCGACGGAAGAAAATCCTACTTTAAATTTTGCTTTTGATTTACTTGTGATCATCATTAAAACGGGAGTCTCCTCTTCATAATAACTAATCAAAAGATCAAATTCTGTATCTGTAAATTCATTTAAAAAAACTTCTGTAACCTGTCCTTTCCAATCGATATGTTTTTTACCAAAAGTTGGTCTTGAGTACTCTTTTTTCTTGTCGAATTTACGTCTGTACGCAACAATTTTTATGTTTTTTGGAGCAATTCCATTTGCTTCAAGTTCTTTTATTAACTCTTTAGATTGGCGAAAATTACTCTCATCAACCAGCAAGCCAATGGTTTGTATATTGCTTGTAAAAACTTCGTTTTTGATAGTTTTTAAGTTATTTTTTAATGATTTTTTTACAAAAAATTCTCTTGTATAATCTAAAAACATAGTACTTTTACGAATTACAAAATTAATTATTTAAGCCGCATTTAAAATGGTAAAACTAAAAAAGTATAACCGATTTTTAAAACTTTTTGTTATATTCTTAACACTAACTACAATATTTTCTTGCAGCCCCAAGAATTATAATTTAACGAAGATAGAAGGAAAACAGATTCCGGTTGCAGAAAATAGCGCACAAACTCCAGAAATTGAGAAATTTATCAAACCTTATCGCGATCATATTAATAAGGATTTAGACAGCGTTTTAGCCTATTGTCCTGAAACTCTTGATAAAAGTACAGGAAAATGGCAGACTTCTATTGGAAATTTATTGGCCGATGTCTGCTTAGAAAGAGGCAATAAAGTTTTTAAAACTCGTGAAAACAAAAGTATCGATATCTGCTTTTTAAATCATGGCGGTATCAGGGCAATTTTACCTAAAGGAAATGTTACAACGAGATCTGCTTTTGAAATTATGCCTTTTGAAAATAATATGGTTGTTCTCGCTTTAAAAGGGGAACAGATTTTAGAAATTACATCTTATATAATAAGAGAGAAAAAACCGCATCCTTTGTCTGGTATGACTTTTACTATTGCAAAAGATAATACGGCAAAAAACATCCTGATTCAGGGAAAACCGCTTGATGTAAATAAAACGTATTATGTTGCTACAAATGATTATTTGGCAAATGGAGGTGACAACATGAGTTTCTTTGCAAAAAATATTCAGAAATATGATTTGAATTATAAACTTAGAAATGTTTTAATTGATTATTTCAAGGAAGTTGATACGATTCCGGTTACTAAGGATATCAGAATTACAGAAGAATAAAAAAGTTTGCCACTAATTACACTAATTTACACAAATTTTAAGTGCTTAAAAAGAAAATTTAATTCGTGGAAATTCGTGAAATTCGTGGCTAAAGAAAACATCAAAATATAAAGTTCCCCGCAAAAAATATACAAAATGAAAAGAAGAGAATTTATCGAAAAAACAGCTGCAAGTACTGCCTTATTAAGTTTAGGATTGTCATTGAGCAGTTTTGGCACTGACGATATAAAACACTTAACTATTCTGCATACAAACGATGTTCACAGTCATATAGATCCGTTTCCGGCTGATGATCCGCGTAACCCAAATAAAGGCGGCGTGTCTCGTCGTGCGGCGCTTATTGAAACGATTCGCAGAGAAAATCCAAATGTTCTTTTGTTAGATGCGGGTGATATCTTTCAGGGAACTCCGTATTTTAATTATTACGGGGGTGAATTGGAATTCAAACTGATGAGTATGATGAAATATGATGCATCGACTATTGGAAATCATGATTTCGACAATGGTCTTGATGGTTTGTATGCTCAAATGCCTCATGCAACTTTTGAATTTATAAATTCTAATTACGATTTTAAAAATACCGTAATGAACGGTTTGGTGAAACCGTATAAAATCTTTAATAAAAACGGAATTAAGGTTGGTGTTTTTGGTGTAGGAATTGAACTTCAGGGTTTGGTTGATAAACAACTTTATAAAGAAACTGTTTATAATGATCCTGTTGAAATTGCTCAGGATATGACACGTTTGTTAAAACAAGAAGAAAAATGCGATTTAGTAATTTGTCTTTCGCATCTTGGATATAAATATAAAGATGAACCTTCGAAAATTTCTGATTTAAAATTTGCGGAACTTACGCAGGATATTGATTTAATTATTGGCGGACATACGCACACTTTTCTTGACAAACCTACCATTGTAAAAAACAAAACCGGAAAAGAGGTATTGGTTAATCAGGTTGGCTGTTACGGAATCAATTTAGGCCGTATCGATTTTTATTTTGATAAGGATAAAGCGCACAGCAATCAAGCGAGATCAATTATTGTATAAGGCTCTTTTATGCATTTTTATTTTTTCGAGGAAATATTCGACCATAAAGTAGTAGGCTAAAATTTGTGTTATATCACGAATTAAAACTAAAACAACGGAGTGCGAAAAGTATTCGTTGAAAATGTAGAATATATCTGAAAATATATAACTTACTGCCATTAATGACATTAAAAGGGTTATAAATGTGCCTTTTGTAATATAACTTACAAAGGAGAAATAGCTTATATAACTGAGAATTATTCCGTAGATGATATAGATGTAATCGAACTTTTTTGTGTTGTCAAATTTCATACTGAGTACTGAAATGAGCAGGTAAACAATAAAAATTATGACTAAGGATATTGGTAAAATATCCTTTTTTTGTAGTTTGATTTTTTCGTGTTCTACTATAAAAAGCTTCATGATTAGGGCGTAGACGACAAGAAAACTTATTACGGCTCCAATTTCTGAAACCTCAACATCCATAAGGTCAAAAACCTGGCCTATAAAGCAAAATACAAAAATAAAGCTTTCTGTTTTCTTGATTTTGAATTCACTGCTTATTAAAAAATAAATAAAAATGGCAGGCAAAACTATTGCCTTTGCATAAATGGCAAGGAAGTCTTGTTCTGTCCAATCAAAAATAATTGTAAACAGCAGCGCCAGGAAGAATAAAATTAACGATGGTTTATTAGCCTTCATTCAGTTTAGTTATAAAATCATCTTCAGATAGTATAGGAATATTCAATTTATTTGCTTTTTCTAATTTAGCCGGTCCCATGTTATCTCCCGCCACGACAAAGTCGGTTTTTGCAGAAATCGAACTTCCTACTTTTCCACCGTTATCTTCAATTGTCTTTTTTAAATCGTCTCTCGAAAATTGGCTGAAAACTCCTGAAACAACAAAAGTTTTTCCAATAAATTTCTCGGTAGCATTTGGGTTTATTCTTTCTACGGTTTCAAATTGAACTCCATAACTTTTAAGACGTTCAATTATGATTTTATTTTCTTCGTTTTCAAAAAATTCTATTACGCTTTTGGCAATTCTTTCTCCAATTTCATCTACCAGAATTAAATCCATTAAAGAGGCCTGACTTAAAGCGTCGATATTTTTATAATGTTTAGCCAGTTTTTTGGCTACGGTTTCTCCAACAAAACGAATTCCGAGTGCAAACAGTACACTTTCAAATGGAATTTCTTTTGATTTTTCTACTCCTTTTACCAAATTTTCGGCTGATTTTTGCGCCATTCTTTCCAGATGCAAAATATCTTCCACTTTCAATTCGTATAAATCGGCGTAATTGTGAACTAGATTATTCTTGAAGAGCAGCGCTACTGTTTCTCCACCAAGTCCTTCGATATCCATTGCTTTTCTCGAAATGTAATGCTGCACTCTTCCGATAATCTGCGGTGGACAGCCGTAAAAATTCGGGCAGTAATGATTTGCTTCTCCGGCATTTCGAACCAATTCGGTCTGACATTCCGGACAATGCGTTATGTAGTGTGTTATTTCTGAATTTTCTGGACGTTTCTCTAAATCTACAGCGATAATTTTAGGGATAATCTCTCCTCCTTTTTCAACAAAAACGGTATCATTTATTCTGATATCCAGTTTTTCAATTTGGTCTGCATTATGTAGAGAGGCTCTTTTTACAATAGTTCCGGCCAATTGAACTGGCTCCAAATTTGCCACGGGAGTAATCGCTCCTGTACGCCCAACCTGATACGATATTGATTTTAATTTGGTTGAAACCTGCTCTGATTTGAATTTATAGGCGATTGCCCAGCGTGGTGATTTTGCTGTATATCCTAATTCTTCCTGAGAGTGTATGCTGTTTACTTTGATTACAACACCGTCTGTTTCATACGGTAATTGATGACGATGTACATCCCAATAATCAATAAAGTCGAAAACTTCCTGCATGTTATTGACTAACTTGGCTTCGTTTGGTACTTTGAATCCCCATTTTCTGGCCGATTCTAATCCTTCGTATTGGGTTTTAAACGGAAGGTTATTTCCTGTTACAAAATACAGTAAACATTCGAGCGGACGTTTTGCAACCTCAGCGCTGTCTTGTAGTTTTAAACTTCCCGATGCTGTGTTTCTTGGGTTTGAATAGGGAGTTTCACCAATTTCGATCAATTCCTGATTCATTTTTTCGAATCCTGCATGCGGCAGAATAATTTCTCCCCGAATGTCAAATTTTTCAGGGTAATCTCCTTTTAATTTGATTGGAATTGACTTGATTGTTTTGATGTTATTGGTCACCTCATCTCCCTGAAAACCGTCACCGCGCGTTAACGCCTGAACTAGTTTTCCGTTTTCATAAGAGATACTGATTGAAGCTCCGTCGTATTTTAATTCGCAGGTATATTGCAGGTTTACATTTCCCAGTACGCGTTGAATTCTGTTTTCCCAATCGATTAAATCTTCTTTCGAATAGGAATTATCAAGAGAATACATTCTGTATTGATGCGCAATAGTTTTGAAGTTTTTTGTTACGGCCCCGCCTACTCTTTGCGTTGGCGAATCTTCATCAAAAAACTCAGGGTGTTTATTTTCTAAATCCTGAAGCTGCTTTAGTTTAATATCAAAATCGTAATCAGAAATTGTGGCGTTATCTAACACATAGTAGTTGTAATTGTGTTGATTAAGTTCGTCTCTTAAGGTTTGAATGGTTTCCTGAATACTCATAAAATACTAAAATAATGCTGATTTTGATTTGAAATAAATGAATATCAAAATTAGGATTATTTTTGTTCAAATAACATTAAACACAAAAGTTTTATAAAATCAAAAATCAGGCTGCAAAAATTTGCGGCCTGATTTTCTCCTTGTCCATTATTCTTAAAAAAGAATTTTAAAAAACCAACTTCCAAATGGTTTCTACGTTCTATACCTTAAAATCTGATTATCAATAAATTAGATCGCAAATATAGTACTATTTTTGAATAATGATGAAATCGGAGCGTCTGTTTAACAAATGTTCTTCTTCAGTACATTTCACTCCATTTTTGCATTTATTGATTAATCGGGTTTCACCGTAACCAATGGCACTTTCGATTCTTGAAGCATCAATTCCCTGAGAGATAATATAATCTCTTGTTGATTTTGCTCTGTTATCTGAAAGTTTTAAATTATAAGCATCTTTCCCTCTTGAATCTGTATGTGATTCAATTTTGATTCTGATGTTTGGAAATTTCTGCATGATGAAAACTACTTTTGTCAATTCTTCGACTGCCAAAGGTGTAATGTCGTATTTGTCGTAGTCAAAGTAAATTGGGTTAACATCTACTTTTTCAACACCTTTCTTTTTCACCACTAAATCGTCATAATTGCTAAGTTCAAAATTGATATTTGGAATTTCACCTTCGTTTTCCTTTGTAGTTTCTACGGTTTTTTCGTCGCTGCTGTAATTTGGTTTGGCAGCAATCATGTTAACCAATTTATTACATGGAACCACAATGGCATATTTTCCTTCGTAGTTTGTTTTGGTTTCACCTAAAACTTCTTTAAAAGAATTGTAAGCCATAACAGTTACATCTGATAATGGAAGTTTAGATTTTCTGTCAATGGCAATTCCCGAAATACTTTGGTTACAAACTGGTTTTCCTTTTACAAAAGAATAAATATCATCGTCGCCTTTTCCTCCAGCTCTGTTTGAGGAAACATATCCGTAACTGTCTGACTTATCTACGATATAAGCAAAATCGTCTTTGTTACTGTTTATTGGAGCGCCAAGATTTCTTGGTGTTGTAAAAGTTCCGTCTGACAAAAATTTACTTTCGTAAACATCTAAATCTCCTAAACCATAATGCCCATCTGAAGAAAAATAAAGCATTCCGTTTCTGTAATAAGGAAAAAGGTCATTACCAATTGTATTGATTTTTGGTCCCAAATTGAGCGGCGTGCTCATTGTTCCGTCATCTGAAATTTTTACCACATACAAATCGGTTTCACCAAATCCGCCCGGCATATCTGATGCGAAGAAAAGCCATTTTCCGTCATCGCTTAAAGAAGGATGCCCAACAGAATAATCATCGCTGCTAAAGAATACGTTTTGCGGATTTTCTAATTTATTATCTACAACATCTCCTTTAACAATTTGAAAATTATTGACTTTATCGCCGTCAACAACTAATTTGTTTTTCTTTAAAATATTTGTTGTATAATAAATTGTTTTTCCTGCTGCATCAAATGTCGCTGTTGCTTCATGGTATTTGCTCATTACGTTTGGTATAAACAAACTTTCATTGAAGAGGCTTCCATCTGCAGGATTTCTTTCGGAAACATATAAATTCAGGAATGGCTGATTGTTCCAGGTGTATAGTTTTTCGCTAAACTTGGTTGTATCTCTTGCCGATGTAAAGACAATTTTTTCCTGAAAAAATGTGGTTCCAAAGTCAGATTTACCGGTATTGATATCCAGATTTTTAATTTGATACAGTGGTTTTGCTTTCGCTAAACTATCAAGCTGCTTTTTCTGGGCAACATAACGGTCTATTTCCTTTTGATCTCCTTTTTTATCCAGATATTCCTTTGTTACTCTATCTGCTTCATCATAATCCATGACTGCTTTCATGGTTTGAATGTATCTTAGATAGTAAATATCAGTTAGGTTATTACCCTGTGCTTCGTATAATTTTCTATACCATTTTAGGGCATTTCGTGCATCAGAAATAAAATAATACGAGTCTCCGGCATTTTTTAATGTTTGTGTCGACGGACTTTTAATATTCTGTAATATTTCTTCGTAAGCCTTTGATGCATCTGTATAGGAATAATTTCTAAACAAAGCATCTGCTTTCTTTAAATTAGTCTTTTGAGCAAAACTAAACGTAATGCTCAAGACTAAACTTAGGATATATAATTTTTTCATATGTTTTGTTTTTAGAAGAATCGAGGAGATTTAATTTTGCTTTGTCCTTTGTTGAATGAATAACGTAAGATGAATTCGTGTGTTCCATCGTTGTATTTATTCAATTGACTTGTGGTGTAATCAAAAGCATAACCTAGATAAAAACTAGGTGATATTTGAAAACCTGCCAGAATACTTACAGAATCGTCTGTTCTGTATGATCCTCCAATAACAAATTTCTCAGCAATCATAAAATTCGCCGATACGTCAGCAGTTATCGGTGCCCCGCTTACTGCTTTTACTAAAAATGCTGGTTTGAACTTTAAATTTGGGTTCAAATCAAAAACATATCCTCCCATTAAATAATAATGTAAACGATCGTAATCTATCGATTCCTGTACATCATCATAATAATTGTTTTCAATAAAACTTGGAATAGAGAATCCTAAATACCATTTTTCTGTGTAATAGTAAATTCCGGCTCCTACTGCTAGTTTCATTTGATTGTCTATATTTTGGTTTAGGAGAACATCATTATCATTATAATATCTTCCTTTTGACCAATCTATATTTAGCATTCTCATACCTGCTTTTATACCAAATGCTAATCTTTTTTCGTACCCAAGAGGTAATGAATAAGAGAAGTTTCCGTCAAGGTATAATTCATTTGAAGGACCAATTTTGTCGTTAACAACACTCAATCCTAAACCGATTTTTTCATTTGAAAGCGGTCCGTGAATGGAAAACGATTGTGTTTCTGGTGCTCCTGAAATTCCTACCCATTGTGAACGGTGTAAAAGTGTGGCTTCGAGAGTGCCGGTAGATCCGGCATAAGCCGGATTTACCGCCATTGTATTATACATATACTGCGTATATTGAGGATCTTGTTGTGCACTGACGCAAACTGTAATAAAAGAACATATTAAAATGAAATACGTTTCTAATGGTTTTATATATAGTTTCATAACGATACTTATTTAGTTTAATTAATTAGATGATTAATAGAATGTTATCTCATTATTGATAGCCATCCTTTTTTAACCGTTCCATCTCCAATGGTAATCACATAAAAATAAGTACCTGTTGGCAGCATATCTCCTCTATTAACTACTCCGGATACATTTGCAGTTCCGTCCCAATCGTTCTCATAGTGTGCTTTGCTGTACACTAATGCACCATATCTGTTAAAAACTTTTAACTCGTTGTTAGGGAATGTTTCGATACAATCAATTCTAAACAAGTCATTAGCTCCGTCATTATTTGGTGTAAACTCATTGTAAACTGTTAAACAAATTGGCTCAACCGAAGCTGAAGCTGAATTGTTTGTTGCATCGACATCTAAAGGAGTTGAGTTTTCGATAGTAGCAACATTTAAGTAGTTTCCGCTTGAAAGTACTTCTGCAACTATTGTTAACGTTACACTTTGTCCTGCAGGAAGTGTTGGAATTGTCCAAAGTCCTGTTGCCGGATTAAATGTTCCTGTTGATGTATTAGAGCTAACTAAATTATATCCTGTTGGTAATAAATCACTAACAAGTGTATTGATGAAACTTCCTTCGCCAACATTGTTTACTGTTATCGTAAATGTTACGTTGTCTCCAAAATTTGGCGTTGGATTATCAACCACATTCGTAATTGTTAAATCAGAACATGTTGCTACTGTTACGTTTAGGAATTTTGTTGTGGTTTCGTCACAAGTATTTGTGTAAGTAACCTCAACTCTTCCCGGTCCAATATCTGACCATGAGATTGTTGCAGATCCGTCTGCAGTTCCTCCGCCAGAAGTAATTGTTCCGTTTGTAACTGACCATACATAATTTGATTTTCCATTTGCAATTGAATAGGTTACTCCCTGGAAAACACATGGTGTGTCGTCTGTAGTTGTAAGCTGTACTAAAGCATCATTTTCAAAGGCAATTGTAATACCCAATCTTGTCGCGCTTTCACACCCGTTTGTTGTGTTACTAAGTGCAGCAGCATAATACGTACCGACTGTTAGTAACGTTCCTGCCGGTAGTGGTGTTCCTCCTGTTGCAGTAGCGTAGAATACAACGTTTGGTTCGTTAACTAAAATGTTGGCTAATGTTGGCAGTTTAGATAAACAGAACGTTTGTGTTGTATTTGGCGTTGTAATGATACCCGGAGTATTTACATTTACCGCAACTGCTAATCTCGCTGGATTTTCACAATTTATTGCACTTGATACAGCTCCATAATATGTTCCTGTTGCTAAAGCTGTTGTGGCTGGCAATGCTGTTCCGCCTGTAGCAGAAGTATACCAGATCACATTTGCTTCGTTTACCTGAATATTAGCAACTGTTGGTGCATTTATTGAACAGAAATCTTGTGTAGCATCTGTTGTAGTTGGCGTTGGGCTCGGATCTGTTACTGTTACTGTAACTTGTAAACGAGTTGAGCTTTCACAACCTGTTGCCGGATCTACAATATTTCCATAGTAAATACCTGATGTTAAGGCTGTAGTTGCCGGAATTGCTGTTCCGCCAGTTGCAGAGCTAAACCATGTTACGTTGCTTTCGTTTACCTGAATGCTTGCAATTGTTGGTGAAGCTGTTGAACAGAAGCTTTGCGCAGCGTTATTCGTTGTTGGATTAATTGTGTTTCCAACTGTAACTGCAACTAATAACCTCACGCTGCTTTCGCATCCTGTTATCGGATCCTGAATCGCTCCATAATAATTACCTGTTGCCAAAGCTGTTGTTGCAGGAATTGCTGTTCCGCCTGTGGCAGTTGTATACCAAACTACATTTGTTTCATTTACCTGAATATTAGCAACTATAGGTGCGTTTCCAGAACAGAAAGTCTGTGTAGCATCTGTAGTTGTTGGTGTAGCAGGATCAGTTACTGTAACTGCAACTGCTAATCTTACTGCACTTTGACAATTTGTTGCCGGATCTAAAATGGCAGCATAATAAGTTCCATTTGTCAAAGCAGTTGTAGCTGGAATCGCTGTTCCCCCTGTTGCTGTACTGTACCAAACAATATTTGATTCATTTACCTGAATATTGGCAAAAGTTGGTGCATTAACTAAACAGAAATCTTGTGTTGTATCTGTAGTAGTTGGTGTTCCCGGATCAGTCACGCTTACGGCAACTGCTAATCTAACACTGCTTTCGCAGTTTGTTGTTGGATTTAGAATTGAAGCATAATATGTTCCTGTTGCTAAAGCTGTTGTTGCTGGAACTGCTGTTCCGCCTGTGGCAGCTGTATACCAAACTATTGTGCCTGCCGCTGGTGTGTTAACCTGAATATTTGCAACTGTTGGCGCATCAATTAAACAGAAGTCTTGTGATGCATCTGTAGTAGTTGGTGTTCCCGGATCTGTTACACTTACTGCAACTGCTAATCTAACATTGCTTTCACAGTTTGTTGCTGGATCTAATATTGAAGCGTAATATGTTCCTGTTACCAATGCTGTTGTTGCTGGAACTGCTGTTCCGCCTGTAGCAGCTGTGTACCAAACTATTGTTCCTACCGCTGGTGTGTTCACCTGAATATTGGCAACAGTTGGTGCATCAACTAAACAGAAATCTTGTGTGGCATCTGTAGTGGTTGGTGTTCCCGGATCTGTTACACTTACTGCAACTGCTAATCTAACACTGCTTTCGCAATTTGTTGCTGAATTTAGAATTGAAGCATAATATGTTCCTGTTGCTAAAGCTGTTGTTGCTGGAACTGCTGTTCCGCCTGTAGCAGCTGTGTACCAAACTATGGTTCCAACGGCTGGTGTGTTTACCTGAATGTTAGCAACGGTTGGTGCATTAACTAAACAGAAATCCTGAGTTGCATCTGTAGTGGTTGGTGTTCCCGGATCAGTCACGCTTACTGCAACAGCTAATCTTACCGCACTTTCACAATTTGTTGTTCCGTTAAAAATTGATGCATAATAAGTACCTGTAGTCAAAGCTGTCGTAGAAGCGATTGCTGTTCCACCTGTGGCAGCTGTATACCAAACTATTGTGCCTACCGCTGGTGTGTTTACCTGAATATTAGCAACTGTTGGCGCATCAACTAAACAGAAGTCTTGTGTTGCATCTGTTGTAGTTGGTGTTCCCGGATCAGTTACACTTACTGCTATTGCTAATCTAACATTGCTTTCGCAGTTTGTTGTCGGATCTAGTATTGAAGCATAGTAGTTTCCTGTTACTAATGCTGTTGTAGCTGGAATCGCTGTTCCGCCTGTAGCAGCTGTATACCAAACTATTGTGCCTGTTGCTGGTGTATTCACCTGAATATTGGCAACAGTTGGCGCATCAACTAAACAGAAGTCTTGTGTAGCATCTGTTGTGGTTGGTGTTCCCGGATCTGTTACACTTACAGCAACTGCTAATCTAACATTGCTTTCGCAGTTTGTTGCTGGATTTAAAATGGCAGCATAATAAGTTCCAGTTGTTAAAGCAGTTGTTATAGGAATTGCTGTTCCGCCTGTTGCTGTACTGTACCAAACTATATTAGTTTCATTAACTTGAATATTGGCAACTGTCGGAGCGTCAACTAAACAGAAATCCTGAGTGGCATCTGTTGTGGTTGGTGTTCCCGGATCAGTTACACTTACTGCAACTGCTAATCTAACATTGCTTTCGCAGTTTGTTGCTGGATTTAGAATTGAAGCGTAATATGTTCCAGTTGCTAATGCTGTTGTAGCTGGAATCGCTGTTCCGCCTGTAGCAGCTGTGTACCAAACTATTGTTCCTACCGCTGGTGTGTTAACCTGAATATTAGCAACTGTTGGTGCGTCAACTAAACAGAAATCTTGTGTTGCATCTGTAGTTGTTGGTGTTCCAGGATCGGTTACACTTACTGCAACTGCTAATCTTACGCTGCTTTCGCAGTTGGTTGTTGGATTTAGAATTGAAGCGTAATATGTTCCTGTTACTAATGCTGTTGTAGTTGGAATTGCTGTTCCGCCTGTGGCAGCTGTGTACCAAACTATTGTTCCAACGGCTGGTGTATTTACCTGAATGTCGGCAACTGTTGGTGCATCAACTAAACAGAAATCTTGTGTCGCATCTGTTGTAGTTGGTGTTCCCGGATCAGTTACGCTTACTGCAATCGCTAATCTAACATTACTTTCGCAGTTTGTTGCTGGATTTAGAATCGAAGCATAATAGTTTCCTGTCACTAATGCTGTGGTAGCTGGAATCGCTGTTCCGCCTGTTGCAGCTGTGTACCAAACTATTGTTCCTACTGCTGGTGTGTTAACCTGAATATCGGCAACTGTCGGAGCATCAATTAAACAGAAATCTTGTGTTGCATCTGTTGTGGTTGGTGTTCCCGGATCAGTTACACTTACTGCAACTGCTAATCTAACATTGCTTTCGCAGTTTGTTGTTGGATTTAGAATTGAAGCGTAATAATTTCCTGTTACTAATGCTGTTGTAGCTGGAATTGCTGTTCCGCCTGTCGCAGCTGTGTACCAAACTATTGTTCCTACTGCCGGTGTATTTATCTGAATATCGGCAACGGTTGGAGCATCAATTAAACAGAAATCTTGTGTTGCATCTGTTGTTGTTGGAGTTCCAGGATCAGTTACGCTTACTGCAACTGCTAATCTAACATTGCTTTCACAATTTGTTGTTGGATTTAGAATTGAAGCGTAATATGTTCCTGTCACTAAAGCTGTTGTTGATGGAACCGCTGTTCCGCCTGTTGCAGCTGTGTACCAAACTATTGTTCCAACGGCTGGTGTGTTTACTTGAATATTAGCAACGGTTGGAGCATCAACTAAACAGAAGTCTTGTGTGGCATCTGTTGTTGTTGGTGTTCCCGGGTCAGTTACACTTACTGCAACTGCTAATCTAACACTGCTTTCGCAATTTGTTGTTGGATTTAGAATTGAAGCGTAATAAGTTCCTGTCACTAAAGCTGTGGTAGTTGGAATTGCTGTTCCGCCTGTGGCAGCTGTGTACCAAACTATTGTTCCTACCGCTGGTGTGTTCACCTGAATGTCGGCAACTGTTGGCGCATCAACTAAACAGAAATCTTGTGTTGCATCTGTTGTAGTTGGTGTTCCCGGATCGGTTACACTTACTGCAACTGCTAATCTAACATTGCTTTCACAGTTTGTTGTTGGATTTAGAATTGAAGCATAGTAGTTTCCTGTTACTAATGCTGTTGTAGCTGGAATTGCTGTTCCGCCTGTCGCAGCTGTGTACCAAACTATTGTTCCTACTGCCGGTGTATTTATCTGAATATCGGCAACGGTTGGCGCATCAATTAAACAGAAATCTTGTGTTGCATCTGTTGTGGTTGGAGTTCCCGGATCAGTTACGCTTACTGCAACTGCTAATCTAACATTGCTTTCACAATTTGTTGTTGGATTTAGAATTGAAGCGTAATATGTTCCTGTCACTAAAGCTGTTGTTGATGGAACCACTGTTCCGCCTGTTGCAGCTGTGTACCAAACTATTGTTCCAACGGCTGGTGTGTT
>NZ_JBMDIY010000014.1:0-126313 GCF_057808895.1 Flavobacterium sp. FG68 | reverse complement strand
ACTAATTATAAAAATGTAGCTTAACTTTTTCTCCAGTTTTTGTTTGCATATCCATATGCCAGTAGGATTTAAAATCAAGAAATTGAGAGAAGAAAAAGATCTTTCACAAAGCAGGTTAGCTGCTGAATTGAATATTTCACAAAGTGAATTATCAAAGATTGAAAATGGAAAAGCAAAAAAAATTGATTTTTATTTGATGATAAAAATCTGCTCTGTTTTTAATAAGAGTTTTGAATACTTCTTAAATAAGAAAACAGTTAAAACCGATCATTTTAATATAAATCATTCCATTGAAATCATTTTTAATGAATTCCAGAAAATTGTAGAAGATAGTAAGCAAAAAGACCAGATTATAAAATCTTTAAAAAACGGTTGACAACCATCAAAAAATAAATTCCAAATAAAGTATTATAGCAAAAAGCCTGACTTTGCAGTCAGGCTTTTTTTTGATATATCTCATAAACATTATTCCATATTACACTCCCCAAGCCAATCATAAATTTCAGTTTGCGCGCGTCTTGGTTCGTCAATATTCAGAATCTCCAATTCATTATTTCCTTCACTATTTATGGTTCTTCTTTTTGTGTTATCTTCTAGTTGTAACTGAATGATTGTATTAATTTCTTCAATATGTTTTTCATCATACAACGGATAAGCAACCTCAATTCTTCTGTTTAAATTTCGGCTTAACATATCGGCTGATGATAAATAGATTTTTTCCTCTCCATTATTTGCAAATTTGTAAATTCTTGAATGTTCTAAAAACATATCTACAATCCTATAGATTTTTATATTCTCGGTTGCATATTTTATTCCCGGCAATAAGGTGCAAATGCCGCGGACAATTAATGTTACTTCAACACCTGCCCTGCTTGCTTCAATAAGTTTGTCGATAATATCTTTTTCATCGACTCCGTTTACTTTTAAAAAAACGGCTGCTTCTCTGCCCGCTTTTTTATTTTCTATTTCGGTATCTATCAATTCTATTAACTTCTCTTTCATATTGAAGCCTGCGGCGAGAATATGTTTTGGTGCGCCTGCTTTTTTCTTCGTTTTCAAAAATGCAAAGACTTTTTTTAGATCATCTGTGTATTTTTTTTCTGAGGTAAAAAATCCAAAATCAGAATAAATATTGGCTGTACTTTCATTAAAATTTCCGGTCGATAAATAATTATAGTATTTTTTATTTCCGTATTTGTCTTTCATAGTCACCATCGCCACTTTTGCGTGAACCTTTAAATTCGGCATACTTTGAATGATTTTTATTCCGGCATTTTTCATTTCGCGGGACCAGAATAAATTATTGTATTCATCAAAACGTGCTTTTACTTCTACAAAAACAGTTACTTTTTTGCCGTTTTTGGCGGCACTTATTAAAGCATTTGCAATTAATGACTGCGATGAAATTCGGTATAAAGTAATTTTTATCTCCAGAACATTTCTGTTAATTGCCGCCTGATTAAAAAACTGAAGTACATAATAATACGATTGATACGGAAAGTGCAATAATTGATTTTTTTTGTCAATAACTTCAAAAATAGATTTCTTGCTTTCAAATGGCAAATGTTTGAGACCCGGATAATTTGTTCCCTGAAGATTTGGTTTTACAGGATTTGGAAACTTGAATAAATCATACAAATTATGATGGCTTCCGCCTTTTATCATTTCATCTTTTTTAAGACGGAACGTTTTTTTACATACCGAAATTGTTTCAGCATCCATATTAGAATCATACAGAAATCTTGTCGATGAACCGCGTTTTCGTTCTTCAATTTTTGCTTCAATTTTCGCTATTAAATCTCCTGAATTTTCATCTTCAATCAAATAATTTTCATCTCTATTTAATTTTATAGCATTACAGGAAACCACTTTTCCGGAAGGAAATATAAGGGATAAACAATTCTTGATAATAGTATCGATCGAAATAATATAATGCGTGTCACCCTGACTTTGCAATTGTTTAAATCGGTCCAGTTTATCCGAAGGAATATTCAAATAAGCATAATTAAAGTTACCCGAAGTATCTTTTAACTTTACCAAAAAGTATAAACTGCGATTGTTTAAAAAATACGTTTTAGGCTGGTTTATTGAAATATAAATAACCTGAATATAAGAGAGAATAATACTTTTAAAATAATACTCAATCTCCTCAAGATGCTCTTCAAGAAGCTCTTGATTTTCATAGTAAACAATATTATTAGCGGCTAATTCTGGCAGAATTGATTTCTTCCAAATTGCCCCGAATCTGTTTTGCTGGAGATTTACTTCGGCTAAAATTTTATTGAGTAATTCTGTATTCTTTTTTGAATTTTTAGTCAGCAGTTTTCTGATTTTAACCCTGAAAAATTCATCTAAATTAGAAGAATGAATGGCTAAAAACTTAATCCTTTCATATAACGAATTATTGGAATCATCGGCTTCATCCAAAATACAATTATTGAAAGAGAGCCACGAAATTTCTGAAGGTATAAGATGGTTTTGCACGTAAAAAATTGGTTTATACTTTATTGATACTTGTAAATTTCAGGATTAATTATTTTAAAATATAAATACAAATGGGCTGTTAACCATAATTTAATTTATTGGTAACATAACCTAATCCGCATAATATCATTGTTATAGCTTATATCGAAATCTCATTATTACGTTGATATATGCTAAATATCGTCTTCTTTTTTATTGGCTTCAAAAACAATAAATAATCTTAATCCTATTAACTTTTTGTTAACCGTATTATAATACTGCCTCGATAGTACGATTTCTCTTTTAAGGTACTTACAAGTAGTAAGAATTATAATTCAAAATCAATCCGTTCTATCGACAAAATTTCCAGAAAACAAAGCTGATTACTTTTTATTTCTCAGTTGGTTATTGCTATCAAATAATTTATAAAAATCATTGAATTTAAATATGTTATAAACCATTAAAACTAGAATTATGAAAAAACAGAATCCAAAAAAGGTATTAAGTAGAGCCTTAATTATTATGCTGTCGGCCATTACATTCTCATGTCAGGATACGACATTAGAAGAAAGCGAAAATTCTGCTGTTGCAAAAGAGCAGCAAAATTTCAAAAAAATGAGTATTTCAGCAAGTTCTAATTTGGCAAGAAGATGGGCTCCTATTCATTACAAAGATGTAGACGCTACAGGAACTTATGCCGAAGGAGGAAAATCAGATTATCTTACTGCCATTAACTACGACAACGACTGGAATGCCGAAAACAACTGGAACAATCTTCCTGCTTATGCCAACTCTTTAGCGGCACATTGCTACTATTCAGTGGTAGAATCAAATACACATTGGTTTATTACTTATGCTTTTTTCTCTCCACGCGATTGGACAGATAATCCATTTTTATACAATTTAGATCAGCATGAAAATGATTTAGAAGGTATATTGATGATTGTAGAAAAAGATGGTTCAACTTATGGTTCTTTAAAAGGAGCGGTTACTGTAAGTCATTCAGATTTTTTCTCTTATGTACCATCCGGAAGTTCTTTTGTAAGCGGATTGGAAAGTGTTGACGGAACATTACAAATGAGAGATTATAACGGAGAATTGCACCCTATTACAGCGCAAGATTCTAAAGGACACAGCCTTAAAGCGTGGCCGCAGCACGATATAGATGGAGACGGAATTATTTACTATCCTTCGGCAAGTGGAACTGCACAAATACCATCTAATAATTATGACACTTACGTGGAATATAAACTTGTTGATATTTTTGAAACCGGAGGATTATGGGATCAAAGATTCAATACTGAATTGTTTTCCAGCCCGGGTGGGGGATTTAAAGGAAATGATTTTAAAACCGGCGGTGCTAATGCTCCGTGGGCGTGGAATGACGGAAATGATGCTATTGTACAAGGCGGAGAATTTGCAACAGATCCTGCAAAATTAGCCGATAATTATTTTGATGGCGTAGGCAATTTGTCACATATCTATACTGATAATAAATATAATAGTTCTGCCGGAGGCGTTGTTACAGTTTACCAAAATTGCAGCTATACAGGTTATGCAATTGCTTTGCCTGCGGGCGATTACACATTGGCTCAGTTAAAATCGTATGGTATTGCAAATGATGATTTATCTTCTGTTCGTTTAGAAAATGGATACAAAATTACATTCTACCAAAACGATAATTTTGGAGGAGAATCTGTTGTTGTAACAGGAAACAATAGTTGTTTAGGAGGTTTTAATGATAAAGCTAGTTCTATAAAAATCAGCGTGATATAAACTGACTTTTTAATTTAAATATGCAGACAAGAAGCTTAATTGTTTTCTTGTCTGCATATTTTTTTTGTTTTTATCCAAATTCCTAATTTCAATTAAAATGGCATAAATTATAGTAATTTAATTCCTTAAAAACGGTTTAATTACAAGGAGAAAAATCTTCTTATAAATCATTTTTTATTAATTTTACGTATCAACATTTAATGATTTTACATGGAAATGAATGATTTGGAATTAGTTTCCATTAAAGAGGTTTGCATTACAAAAGTGAACGGATTTGAAAGTACATCTATATTAGACATTCTTTCTGTAGAAGAACCGCTTGAAATAAGAATTTCTTACGGCCCTGAAGCCGAAAAAACACACAAAAATATCTCGGTAACAATGCGTACGCCAGGCAATGATTTTGATCTTGCCATTGGTTTTTTATTTACCGAAGGCATTATAACATCTTATCAGGACGTCAAAAAAGTTTATCACACCAATACAGATTGTTCCTTTCAAAAGAAAAATATTGTTCAGGTAGATTTAGTTGAAGATTTCATTCCGCATTTGATGTCGTCAGATCGGAATTTTTATACCACATCAAGCTGCGGCGTTTGCGGAAAAAGTTCCATACAATCCATCAAAACGGTCAGTACTTTTAACCCTTTAGACAATCCAAAACTAAATATCGCTGCGGAAGTACTTTATCAATTATCAAACAAATTAAAAGCAGCTCAAAGTAGTTTTGCCGTTACTGGCGGTATTCATGCGTCGGGACTTTTTACTATTGAAGGCGATTTAGTTTTTTTACAGGAAGATGTTGGACGTCATAATGCGTTGGATAAACTAATTGGCAGTGCTTTTGCAAATAATTTACTTCCTTTAAATAAACATATATTACTCCTTAGCGGAAGAGCTAGTTTTGAGTTAATTCAAAAAGCGGCTATGGCAGGAATATCAGTAGTAGTTGCCATTGGTGCTCCGTCGAGTCTTGCTGTAGAATTGGCTAGAGAATTTAATATTACTCTTTTGGGTTTTCTTAAAGAATACCGATTTAATATCTATAATTCCAGTGATCAGGTTGTAATCAACTTCTAATAAAATTAACAACACTTGTTTCTATAACTGATAGTAAAATCATAATTATTCCAATTTCTGCGAATAAGCCAATTAAATGCAAAAGTCATGAAAGAAGATAAATCTCCAAAAGACATCAAGGATAAAATTACAAAAGAACCCAATGCCGAAAATCCATATAAACTTTTAGATCTTAAACTCACAAAAACAGGGAAATGGGCTGCCGGCGTTCCTGCTGTTATCTCCGCTTTTAGTGATCTTATTGAAGAAAAAACGCTTGTTCGCGGGACACAAGCTTTGTTTAAGATGAATCAAAAAGGTGGTTTTGACTGTCCGAGCTGTGCATGGCCTGATCCAGATGATGATCGTTCGCCTTTGGGAGAATACTGCGAAAACGGAGTTAAAGCTTTAGCGGAAGAAGCGACGACCAAAAAAGTTACAGCTGATTTTTTCAAACAAAATTCTGTCTACGATCTTGCCCAATTAGACGATTATCAAATTGGAAAAATGGGAAGATTGACCGAACCTATGTATCTTCCTAAAAATGGAACGCACTATGAACCTATAAGCTGGGATAATGCATTCACAAAAATAGCAGAACATCTCAACGCATTAGAATCACCAGATGAAGCTGCTTTTTATACTTCGGGAAGAACAAGCAATGAAACATCATTTCTTTATCAGCTTTTTGCAAAAGAATTCGGAACCAACAATATGCCTGATTGTTCTAATATGTGCCATGAAACATCTGGATCAGCTTTAAGAACTACAATCGGAATTGGAAAAGGAACTGTAACATTAGATGATTTTTATGATACTGATGTAATTGTAATTATTGGTCAAAATCCCGGAACAAATGCTCCAAGAATGCTGACTGCATTGGCAAAAGGTAAAAAAAACGGAGCAAAAATTATCGCTGTTAATCCGTTGCCGGAAGCGGGTTTAATGGGTTTTCATAACCCGCAGGAAATTAACGGAATCATTGGAAGCGGTGTCAAACTAGCTGATCTTTTTCTTCCGGTAAAAATAAATGGCGATATGGCGCTTTTAAAAGCCCTTGAAATTATATTATTGGAATTGGAGAATAAAAATCCCGGAAAAGTCTTTGATTATGATTTCATCGAAGAAAAAACTACGGGATATGAAGCTTTTCTAAAACAATTTGATGATTATAATTTAGATGAACTTGTACAACTTTCAGGCGTTTCTAAAGAAGCACTTTATGAAGCTGCAGAAATCATCGCTTTCAAAAAACGAATCATTGTCTGCTGGGGAATGGGACTTACGCAGCAGCCCAACGGCGTAGAAATGATTAGAGAAATTCTTAATATTTTATTGCTTAAAGGAAGTATTGGTAAACCCGGTGCAGGTGTCTGCCCTGTTCGTGGTCATAGCAATGTTCAGGGAAACAGAACCATGATGATTGATGAAAAACCTACTAACGAACAATTAGATCGCCTTCAGGCTTATTTTGGCTTTAATCCGCCTCGTACACACGGATATGATGTTGTGAGAGCCATTAAAGCCATGAAGGAAGAAAAAGTAAAATTACTATTTTGTATGGGAGGCAATTTTTTATCGGCAACTCCTGACACAACGTATACAGCAAGCGCGTTAAGAAAACTCAATCTAACCGTAAATGTATCTACAAAACTAAATCGCAGTCATTTAATTCACGGACAAGAAGCGATTATATTACCAACATTATCCCGAAGCGATATTGATATAGTTAATGGTGAAGCACAATTTATAACTACCGAAAATTCAATGGGCGTTGTGCAGTCGTCAAAAGGAATGCTCAAACCTGTATCTGACAATCTTATTAATGAAACTCAGATTGTATGTAAATTGGCCATGGCAACGCTGGGAAATAAATCGGTTGTTGACTGGCAGCGTTATCATGACAGTTATGATGATGTGAGAGATGCCATTGAAAAATGTATTCCCGGTTTTGAGAATTATAATGAAAAAGTACGCCAAAAAGGAGGTTTCCATTTACCGAATGCGGCACGTGATGGAAAATTTATTACTAAAGATTTTGGAGACCGCGCACCTTTTACATTAACGGAAATTCCAAAAAACGAACTTGCTCCAGATGAATATATGATGGCAAGCACCCGAACGCACGACCAGTTTAATACCACAATTTACGGTCTTGATGATCGTTATCGCGGTGTAAAAAATGAACGCAGGGTAATATTTATGAACGAAAAAGATATTGAACAAGGAGGATTTAAAGCTGGCGATAAAGTCGATTTATTTAATTATGATGATAATATCGAAAGAATTGCACCTTTGTTTGTTATTGTTTCGTATCAAATCCCTGAGAAAAACACGGTTACTTATTTTCCTGAAACAAACGTTTTGGTTTCTGTAAATAATGTGGTTAAGGATAGTAATATGCCGGCCTCAAAATATGTAAAAATTAAAGTTAGAAAACACGATCCTAAAATTTATGAAAGAATAAGTCGTTTGTAAAAATTTGCAAATCTTCTCCAATCAATTCATTAAAAATAACACTCAAATCAAATTTAAATGTCGGTATATCAAAAAATAGCAGCAGTAGGTTCGAAGTATATCGGGAAACCAAAACTTTTTAAGTACGGATTTAATCTGTCTCCAATGTACCGAAGAAGTACTGCCAGAATTGTAAATGTATCGCAGGATTTATTGCAAATTCAAATAAAGCTTCCTATAAGTTATAAAAACAAAAATTATGTAAACTCTATTTTTGGAGGAAGCATGTTTGCTGCAGTAGATCCAATTCCGATGGTACAATTGATCAATCTTTTAGATGAAAATTTTGTAGTATGGGATAAAACAGCCGAGATTTATTTTAAAAGACCTGCAAAAGAGAATTTATATGCCGATTTCATTTTTACTCTAGAAGAACTGGGCGAAATTAAGGATAAGATTAAGCAACAGAATGAATTAGAAATTGTAAAAACTACATTGCTTACAAACAAAGATAAATCGATCACATATTGTGAGGTTCGCAAAACAATTTACATTGCTGATAAAAGCTATTTTAAAAAGAAAAGAGAAAAGAGAAAATAAAAAGCTATAACGTTTAGCTTTAAAACTCAATGGATACAGCATTTTTAATTTAAAACAAGCATTCGGTTTTGGCTTAAATCAGTTAAATTCCATCCCCGAATTTAGATTATAAATAATCTTCGTTAAAACTACTTTATAGGGCTACAATAAATGAAAAATCATTTATAACTATGCTGTAATTTAGGTGCTCGTTTTAAAATGAAAAATGTTAATCTGTATATTTAAAAGAAGATCATTATTTTATTTTAACCACTACTTTACCTTTTGCGCGTCCGCTTTCTACATACGATAATGCTTCGTTGGTTTTATCAAATGGAAAAATCTTATCTATTACCGGTTTAATTATATCTGCTTCAATCATCGCTGCGATTTCTTTTAACTGCTGTCCGTCTGCCTTCATAAATAAAAAAGAATAATCGACATTTTTATTTTTTGCTTTTTTGCGAATCCCTGAACTTAGTAAAGAAAGAATCATTTTGATAAACCATGGAGCTCCAATTTCTTTTGCAAAATCAGGAGTCGGCGGCCCGGAAATAGAAATAAGTTTTCCTCCCGGTTTTACTATTTTAAGTGATTTTTCGAGCGTTTTTTGATCCTGACTGTTTAATACCACATCATAATCACTCAAAATGTTTTCAAAATCACTATTCTGGTAATCAATAATAACATCAGTACCCAAATCTTTAAGCAAATCGAAACTTTTTGCACTTGCCGTAGAAGCAGTTACAGCTCCTAAATGTTTAGCCAGCTGAATTGCAATAGTTCCTACACCTCCAGAACCGGCCTGAATAAACACTTTTTGTCCTGCTTTAACTTGAGCCTTTTCAATCAAAACCTGCCATGCCGTAAGCGCTACTAAAGGAATAGAAGCTGCTGCTTCCATCGAAATGTTTTTAGGTTTAAGTGCCGCATCTTTTTCGTCTATGGCAATAAACTCTGCAAATGTACCTATACGATAATCTGAAGGTCTGGCATAAACCTCATCGCCAACTTTAAACTTCTTTACATTTTTACCTGCCTGTACCACTACTCCAGCAGCATCATGCCCTAAAATTAATGGCAGTTTATAAGGCAGAATAAGTTTAAATTCTCCTGATTTTATTTTAGAATCTAAAAGATTAATTCCCGCTGCATGAACTTCAACCAAAATATCATTGTCCTTTAGTTTTGGTATCGGCATTTCGGCAGACTGCAGACTTCCTTTTTTATTGTACTTATTAATTATAAATGCTTTCATCTTATTTAGTTTATAATTTTAGGGATGACTTTAAATTCGGATAAATCTTTTTAGGGTTCACTAAATTAAAAGCTATTTTTGGAAAAAACCTGCTTACGATATACAACGCTATTGTGTCTCCGGCACGAATAGTAAACTGATCTTTTTTTATTCCGTTAATAAGTGTTTTTACCAGTTCTTCAGGAGCCATTTTTTTATCCGTTCTTTTTGCAGTCATTTCTGTTGCAACAACAGGAGGCAGTAATTCAAATACTTTTACGGTACTGTTTATTATTTCCAGATTCTTTCTAAGCAGTTTTGTATAAAAACTTAAGGCCGTTTTTGTTGCCGAATAAGTTGGCTCTTCTAAGGCTGGTACCAGACTTAAAATAGAGGTGGTATTAATAATAGCACTTTCTTTTCTGGATTTCAACATATCGATAAAAAGATTATTGAGTCTTAAAACACCAAAATAATTTACATTCATTTCGTAAACGGCATTCTTTAAAATTTGATCATCTGCAATACCAAGATTAAGAGCCGGAGTTCCAACGCCTGCATTATTATACAAAATATCAATTCCGCCCAAAGAAGTTACTTTTTCAAACAGCGATACGGCATCATTTTCATTTTCAACATCACTTTTTATAACTGTTAATGCCGGAAACATTTTTTTAGCAGCATCTAATTTAGCCTGATTTCTCCCCGTAATAATTACACTTGCTCCTTCAGCTAAAAACTGTCTGGCAGATTCAAGCCCAATTCCGGAAGCTCCTCCGGTAATTAATATTGTTTTACCTTTTACATCCATGTTAATTTTAAATTTTGGTTTAAATTATTTATTCTTGTATCTCTTGTAATTAAAATTTAAAAAAATATACTTTTTAGTCTATTTTAAAATATACTTTTTAGTTTATTCTAAAGCAAAAAAAATTAAATTGAGTATTGTTCTAATTCAGACTTTAGGCTTTTAATCAAACCTTGCAGAGGCTTTGCTGTATCCATAACCCTGCACATAACCACTCCTCCTTCAATTGCTGCTACCATTTTAAAAGCAAAAACACCCGCATCAAGTTCATTAGAAAACTCACCCGAAGCAATTCCTTGTTGAAGCAATGCAGTAAGTTCTTCCTGACCGGCTCTAAATATTTGGGCAATTTTCTTCTTTACAAGAGGATAATTATCATCAGATTCTACGGCATTATTAAATATTGGACATCCTCCCGGGATTTGTGTATCAATCGGATTTTTATAAAAATCCATAAATGCAAATATTTTACCTTTTGCCGTTTTCCCTTTATAAACTGCCGCTCTAACATTGTCAGAAGTCATTTTAAGCGCCAGGTCAATAACCTGTTCCGAAAGATCATCTTTATTTTCAAAATGACCATATAAGCAGCCTTTTGTAAGCTTTGTAGCAGCCAGCACATCGTCTATATGTACACCAGAAATACCTTTTTCATTATAAAGAGGTACTGCTGTTTCTAAAATAAATTGCTTGGTTTTTTCTGCTTTTGTTAACATCACACTTAAAATATTGAGCACAAATATACTAAAAAGTATATTTTAAAATCAAAATAATACATTTTTTTTGTTTTTATTTCCTTTCTTATCTTTTTTAAATGGACAATTTTTTATTTATATGTTATTGTTATTAAAGCTCATAACGGTTCTTTATAATTTTAAGCATCTAAAAAAAGCGTAGCAATTATAGAATACGACTGCGCTTTTTTATGTGTTATTTATGCATTTTTACTGGTCAAGCCAGCTCTTAAATTCAGCTACTTTATTTTTACTGATAATAATATCGATTTTGGGATCGGGTTTTATAATTAGTTTCAACTGGTTTTTTCCATAAAGCAAAATACTGCTAATAGAATTTATGTTAATTATAAACTGCCTGTTTGCTCTGTAAAAAATAGTTGGATCGAGCCATTTCATCACCTCATCAAGACTGTTATTGCTGTTATATTGGCGATTGTCAAAAGTATAGATATACGTAATCCCAGTATCCAGTAAAATATAGGCAATCTCTTGTATATCTAATTTTATCAGTTCATCTTTATGATACGTAAGTATTCTTTTCTTTGGAATTTCAGACTCTTTTGATGTATCATTTTGAATAGTATCATCTGTCACATTTTGTAATTTCTGCTGATTTGAATTCAACTGTAAATTCAGGATCTGCAACTCATTTACCCTATAATTTAAATCCTCTTTTTCAAGATCAAAAACTCGTTCATATTTTCGATAAATAAGTCGTATCATTAAGTAACAGCAAACACTTATAAAAACTGTACTTAAAAACAGACTCACAACAAACTGCAGATACAAATCTGATAATTCTTCTTCTAGAACAGCTAAATTAGCATGCGAAGCCACCATCCAGTCTGTTCCTGCAACGGGATTTATATTTATTATTTCCGATTTTCTTTTTGGATCATTAGGAAATGTTCGCATCCCTCCTATTTTTTCTCCCTGTTCTAAAACGGTACTTAAGGGTTTAAACTCTTTATTTCCTATGCCATTAACCTGAGAATTATTCTCTTGGATTTTTAACCCAATTAACGCCGGATTAGGATGGCAGAGTTCAATTCCTTTTTGATTGTACATACAGATAAAATCACTTTTTATATCTGTATTTTCAATACTTATCTGAAGATTATGAATTACCTGATCTTTAGATAATCCGCTGCGAAGCTGTTGTTCCAATAAACGGGAAATTTCCCGAACTTCCCTCTCGCCCGATTCTAATTTACTATTGCACAACTTTTCTTTGGCAGACAAATAAAGATAACTGGAAGAAATCAAACTAATAATTAGAACAACAATACTAATGCCTGTAAGTGTCAAAGTATAAAGGCGTGCTTTTTTCATGTAAATTTATAGTCCTTAAAATGAAACCCGTTTAGAAAATTTTATTTAGGCTAAAATAAGCAATTTATTTAGCTTTTGATATTTCGGCTTCAAGGTCAAAAAATCCCCTTTGAGCCAATTAAATCTTTTAAATACTGGGATTAGGCCTAATTTTGAATTGATAATTTATTTCATCTAAAAAAATAAAACAAATGAAAAAAGGACTTAAAATCTTCGCAATTTTACTGGTTGCATTTATTGCTTTACAATTTTGGAAACCTGAAGAAATTGAATATAGTATTCCAACAAAGGACTTAACCAATGTTCCTGCAGAGGTAAATACTATTTTAAGAAACTCTTGTTTTGACTGCCACTCTAATACTGTAAATCTTGCGTGGTTTGACAAAATAACGCCTGCCAATTTTATAGTCGCTTCTCATATTACGGATGGCCGAAAAGCGTTGAATTTTTCTGATTGGGATAAATTAGAAAAGCCAAAACAAAGTGCGACACTTTTTTATGCTTTTAATAAAATACTATCAGGCGAAATGCCGCTTAAAAGTTATACAGCCGTTCATCCTTCTGCCAAATTAGATGATCGCTCTATCGCTGTTTTAAAAAATTATTTAGCAACAATAGCAGTCCGAAAACCAAATCAGGAAATACCGCCTGTCGCTGCTCCAAAGGATGTTGAAAAAGTACTTCCAAATAAAAAAATAACAGATTACTCTAAAGTTAAACCTACACTAAATAACATTTCATACATCCCCGATTTTAGAAACTGGAAAGCTGTCAGCACTTCAGATCGTTTTGACAACGGCAGTATGCGTATTATTTATGGAAACGAAATCGCTGTAAAAGCTATAGCAGAACATCAAACTAATCCTTGGCCCGATGGTGCTATTTTTGCCAAAACAGCCTGGAAACAAAAGACAGAAGCTGACGGAACTATATCTGCCGGAGCATTTATTCAGGTTGAATTTATGATAAAAGATGCAAAAAAATATGAAGCTACAAAAGGATGGGGATGGGCAAGATGGAAAGGAAATGATTTAAAACCGTACGGCGATACTGCCAACTTTGATCAGGAATGTATTTCTTGTCATAATCCGGTCAAAAACAATGATTACGTTTTTACTACTCCGCTGCATCTTGATGTTAATAAATTTAATATTTACAATAAAACCAAATAATTATGAAACCACTTCATTCTATCATAATCGCACTTATCATTATACTTTCTGGATGTAACGGAAATAATAAAGATAATCTTAATGAAAAAGCTTCAGTATCTGCATTAGATGCGCTGCCGGAAAATCCTTTGTTATTATCCCCTATTACATTTTCCATTAATCCCAATAAAGCTGTTATGTCTACTTTATACGGAAATAAAATTGCTTTACAGCATGCAAAAACAAATGCAGACAGTTCTTATCCTAATGGAGCTGTTTTATATGAAGTAAACTGGAAACAAAAAGCAGATTCACTATGGTATGGCGCTAATATTCCCGATCAGATTATTAGTGTCGAAAAAGTACAATTTACAGGAAATGCTGTTCCTAAATATGAATTGTATGCCGGACATCCGTTAAAAAAAGTTTCTTCTAATGATGAAAACAAAAGAATAGCTTTAATACTATCGAAACGTCTGGCAGAAACGCCTTAAAAATAAAGTCTGTTTATATTTTTAGAAAAAATCTTATTGTTCTTCGGGATCGGTTAGGCTAGAAAATTTTTTAATAATTAACTTCCTTAACCGTTCCTGATTTTCATCTCCCCAGCCTCCTAAAGCGCCTATTACAGGAATCAGGGTTTTTCCAAATTCAGTAAGGCTGTATTCTACTTTTGGCGGTACTACAGGATATATTTTCCTCACAACAAGTTCATGTTCCTCCAATTCGTTCAACTGGATATTCAAAACCCTGCGTGAAGCATCTGGTATTTTGCGCTGCAATTCGCTTGGTCTTTTATGGCCTTCGTTAATAAACCAAAGCAAGCGTATCTTCCATTTGCCATACAACACTTCACCTATCAGGTCGAGTCCGCAGTTTAAATTTGGTATTGTTTTTCTTTCATACATATTACAAAAGTAAACCTATGTTCTGATTTGTACAATAGGGGAAAAATTTATCCCTATCTGAATCGTAATTCCGTACTTGTGAGAAAGTTACATAGTTCTGAAATTTGTACAAAAGAAATCACTATGAAACAACAATTCGATTATCAGAACGAACTATCAGGCAAAATTGCACTGGTAACAGGAGGAACAAAAGGTGCTGGAAAAGCCATTGCCGAACGTTTAAAAAATGCAGGTGCCAAAGTAATTATCAGCGCCAGAAATCAACCCGAAATACCCGATGAGGATTTACATTTCATTGCTACAGATTTAAGTAAGGCAGAAGGAACACAAAAAGTAATTAGCGAAGTGCTGTCGGCTTACGGGAGATTGGATATTCTTGTGAACAACCTTGGATCTTCTTCAACACCCGCTGGAGGTTACAGCGTATTAAGTGATGAAGACTGGGAATCAACCCTGCAGGCAAATTTGCTAGCTCCCGTGAGATTAGACAGAGGATTTTTACCGCAGATGATAGATCAAAAAAGTGGTGTTATTATTCATATCGCTTCTATTCAGGGCAAACTGCCCCTTTATGATTCTACTTTACCTTATGCCGCAGCAAAAGCCGGATTGATAAATTACAGTAAAAGTTTATCAAATGAAGTTACTCCAAAAGGTGTCCGCGTGCTGACAGTTTCGCCGGGATGGATAAATACATCTGCATCGACAGCCTGGCTGGGTGAGATTGCAAGAAACTCAAATATTACTGTAGAACAAGCTCAACAAGGTGTCATAGATGCACTTGGGGGAATACCTTACGGCAGACCTGCTGAGCCGGAAGAAGTAGCTGAATTAGTTGGTTTTCTTGTTTCACCAAGAGCCAATTATTTAACAGGAACTGAATTTGTTATCGATGGAGGAACAGTTCCAACAATTTAATTTCTCAAAAAGAATGATGAACAATAAAACAGATACATTATGAACTTACCAGAAGTAATAAAAGACTTAGTAAACGCTCAGAACAATTTTGACAGCACAGCTTATGCCAATTGCTTTTCAGAAACTGCAATTGCATTTGATGAAGGAGAAACTCATACAGGCAAAACAGAAATAAAAAACTGGATAGAAGAATCAAACAAAAAATACAAATCAGTGATGAAACCTCTTGAATATACCGAAAACGGCAATGCAAGTGTTTTATCTGCGGAGTGTTCAGGTACATTTGAAGGAAGTCCAATTGTATTACAATTTCATTTTGAAATTGCTGATGGACAAATTCAGTATCTAAAAGTTACAGGATAATAAAAAAACAAGGGAGTGCCAGATTTTAATCACTCCCTTGTTTAATTAAAACTAATTATACATTTATCTTCATTCCATGATAATACATCGGGACTTTCTTTTATAATTGTATTGCAGTTAAGATGATTCATGATAGCATATCATTAGTTATTAATCTTTTACAGCGAACCTGCCTTTACAAAAGTCTGCCATCCACGCATGGTTTCAATAAAGCGTTCGCTCAATCCGCCCTGACGCAGATAATCAGCCATTACAGGCAATTGCGGACTATCGTACATCGGATTTGCTTTTACCTGAAGCGTAACCGCTTTGAGCCAATTGTTCCATCCAATATTGATCGTATTCGGATGTAGTGCCGTCAAATTCACTTTGCTGACTTGTTAATGGTGCCAGCATGAAACGGTTTCTCATTGCCGACCATGCAGCAGCGTAAGAGGCTTAAATAAATCAGAAACAGACATATTGTTTATTTTTTAAAGTTCTACTTATGTGAGTTATTATCGATGCAAAGTTGCCGAGATAATCAATGGAGAAAAATGGATGATTTTTACTTTATAATGGACGTTAATTTTAGAACAAAACATTCTGCAAGCGATTACGCAGACATGCTGCATGTAACCCCAACTGTTCTTGCCCGAACTGCAAAAAATCATTTTAACATGACGCTCTCTGATTTGATTACGGAACGAATTATTGTTGAAGCCAAAAGGGAATTATATCTCACAAACAAAACCGTTAAAGAAATTGCCTACGAACTGGGTTACGATGATGAATATTATTTCAGCAGGGTTTTCAAAGGTAAAACCGATATCTCTCCTCAAATTTACAGAGATACGATAGGTTTTAATCGAGGGGCTTCCTGATTGAATTTATCTTTTGGATTTCAATTTTAGTATCATATTTAGTAACTTTATCTGGAATTAGTGGTTTATCTTTAGCTTCATTTTTAAAGAGAAATAACCGCACAGACTAATAACACATTATTTGATATATAAAATATGGAAAATTTAAAAAAAGCCTACATCGCTGGAGGATGTTTTTGGGGAATGGAAGATTTATTCCGAGTACGTCCCGGCGTTAAAGATACTCAGGTTGGCTATTTAGGAGGAAATAATGAAAATCCAACATACGCTAATCATCCCGGACATGCAGAAGGTCTGGAAATTGTGTACGATCCGGCCGAAACATCATACAGTGAACTTTTAGATTATTTTTACAGAGTGCATGATCCCAGAACTATGAATAGACAGGGAAATGATATTGGAGAAAGTTACAGATCTGCTATATTTATTCAGGACAAAGAGGAAGAAGAAACTGCGAAAGATATTATTAAAGTAGTTGAGGATTCGGGAAGATGGCAGGGAAAAGTGGTTACTACACTTGAACCTTTTACAAAATTCTGGCCTGCAGAAGAATATCATCAGGATTATTTGGTGAAAAATCCTAATGGCTACACTTGTCATTTTGAAAGGTTTGGTACTTTTTTGTAAAGAGCTATTCGTATTGATCTAAAAATAAATCTAATCGTAATATAGAATTTTGTTTTATCTGTTTTCAGAAAAACAATAGACATTTATGACACAATTAAAATCGCAGTCAGGTACCAACTTAATAAACAAAAAAAGAGCTTTTAAAGCTCTTTTTTTGTTTTATCGTTTATTAACGCACTACAGCTATGCAGCTAAATTATTTAGAATTCTTTGATTAATAGTAAACAGAAAGCATGATTTTAGAATCAGAACTGTCTATTATTTTTTCAAGTCTTTTAAAGAAAACTTCGCTTACCATTGGGCAGCCGTGGCTGTTTATAATGTAATATTCTTTTTCTTCATCTGGAACTTCTTTATAGCAGTGCAGTACAATAGCTCTTTTTAAAGCGTTGCTGTTAGTGTCATCTAAACCTGCAAGTCTAAAAGCTTTTCCAAAAACTCCTTTATAAGACTTCTCTACAGAATAGCGTCCAAGTGAAGTACAATTAGAATTTGGCATATTACTAAATTGCAGTATATCGCCTTTAATTCCGGTTTCTGAACCAGAACCGTGTGCAACAAGTCCCTGATCAATGATTCTTTCATTTTCAAGATCGTAAACAAAAAAACGATTTTTTCCGGATTTGATTTTCATGTCTACCAGGAAAGCTATTTTCCTGCTGTAGCCATAGTTCGAAGCTGTAAAAGATTTGACTTCCTTTACATGGTCATTTAGCCTTACTAATTCAACCTCACTTAAAATGTCTTTCTTATCCGTTACGTTGTAGGTAGTAAAGGAACTTAATGAAAGAAGAAGTGCTACAAAAAATATTCTCATAAATAGCAATAAAGTTAGTTTAACAGCAAATTTGGGATTTGAGTTGCCAAAAATTTTATTCTTCCTTTTGATCTTTGACCTTGCAAAATTATGTACAAATTTTATATAATTCCCATGTTTCTAATGTTAAATATATTATAAATATCTGAAATAATGATACTTATCATAAAATATTTTAGAAAAATAATTCCTAAAAGTAATGTTTTAGCAAGCTTATTTTTTTCCAAACCTCCCGTTTTTACTGGTTTTAACTGCTTTTTTTATATTACTAAAAAATAAAAAACGGTTGTAAAGTTTTTCTTTACAACCGTTTTAATTTTTTTAAATTTTTATTGGAAAATTTATTTTAAAGAATCATTTTCCGTAATTCATTCCGCTTATTTTACGTCAAACCAAAGTTTCGTAGTCAATAAGTCTTTTCCTTGTACCGCAATTGCCGCTTGGTAACTAGCACCATTCAACGATTGCTCTGTTCCGGGATAGAAGAAACGAGAAGGGATTTTTCCGTCTAAAACCGTAGCAGGACCAGCAGTTAATACTGGAAAATCCAATCTTCTCCACTCTGTAAAAGCATCAAGACCTTGTCCGTAGAATGCAATCCATTTTTGTGTACCTATCGATTTAGCATAATTTGACGCATCGTATTTTACAACTGCCTGATTAAGATAAGTAGAAATAGTCGCTGCATTTGTAATACCAAACTGATTGAACGATGCTGTAATAGCATCATTATAAAGTTGTTCTGCATTTCCGGAAATATAGCCACGAGCTACAGCTTCGGCAAGATTAAATAATGTTTCAGAATAAGAAGCGATTACTGCCGGCGATGAAGATGTCAGGAAGTAAGTTCCCGGTTTTGATGTTTTAGCAAAACCCTGACTATTAGCATCACTATTTGATAATCCGTTAGCACCTCCAACATATTTACCTACAGTTGCATCAGATGGCAATTGAGCATAAACTGGCAAACGCGGATCTGCTAATTCATTTAATTTATCAACTAATGTTTTTGAAATACGGTAATCATCACGAGTTTCAAACCAAGCCGAAGCTGGATTTTGCTGAGGCGAACTTGTATAAGTAAATTTAAAAGTATCGCTGTTACTGCTTAAAACTCCTGCAGCATCGCTTGTTGCGTCAATTGCAGCTTGTTTTGCCAAAGCAGGTTCTCTGTCTGAAATTCTCAATGCAATACGCAAACGAAGTGAATTTACCAGTTTTTTCCATTTTGTAATGTCACCTTTGTAAACCAAATCACCCGTTACAGTTCCGTTTGCTGTATTTAGCAAAATCTGTGCTTGTTTCAAATCTGCTAGTAATCCTGTGTATACGTCTTTTTGAGTATCATATGCCGGAGTTACTTTTTGACCTGCCTCTTTATAAGGAATACTTCCGTAAGCATCTGTCAACAATAAAAAAGTCCATGAACGTAAAGTCAAAGCAATTCCTTTATAATTTGAATTGGCCTGATCTGCCGGGAAATTCAAAATAGTGTTCAAATCTGTAATTAAAGTTGCATATCCTGTGTTCCACAAAGAAGTGAAAGAAGCATTAGACACATCATATCTGTCTGGTTCTGTATATTGGATTTTAGCCCAATGCTGTACATATAACAAAGACGAATCAAAGTTATTTGTTGATCCCCAGTATAAGTCAGCTCCTTGCTTTAATGTTCCCGTTAATAAGTAAGGTGCCAATGGAGTTTCTGTTGCATTTGGATTTTTGTTAATCTCATCCAAATCATCACTGCATGAGGTCAGTGTCAATGCAAATAGAGTTATATAAGCTATTCTTTTTAGCATGATTTCGTGTTTTTAAAATTTAAGATTTAAATTAAGGCTGAAATTTCTGGTTGTTGGCAGCGCTAAACTCTCCAATCCCTGAGCATTTCCTGTATTGAAAGCTGTTTCAGGATCAATATTTGGTGCATCTTTGTAAATAAAGAACAAGTTACGACCTGCTGCAGTAATGCTTGCTCCATCAAATCCAATTTTTCTAGCCAGTTTTTTATCTACATTGTAAGTCAGTTTTACTTCTCTTAATTTTACAAAAGTTGAGCTGTAAATGTATGCTTCGCTGATATTGTATGATGCTTTGTAATATTCCTGTGCACTAAGTACCTGAGTATTTGGAGTTCCATCAGCATAAACACCGTTAAAAATCATACCATCATCGTATACCGTAGCTCCACCTGGTGCACTTGCACCTGCTGGCAATAAGGTTTTTGTAGTACCTGCCAAATAGTAATTTAATCCGCCATTTTCAGCACCACGACCCGGAAGCGTTTGGGCTAATACTCCTGTATAATTACCAGTTCTGTTAGTTCCTGAGAAAAGCTCCCCTCCTACACTTGCATCAACTAAGAAAGATAATTCAAGGTTTTTATAAGTAATTGTATTTGTAATACCACCAATCCAGTCTGGAGTATAATGTCCTAATACTCTCTTTTGCGGATCAGCTTTTGGTAATCCGTTTGCACCAACCACAATATTTCCATTTGCGTCACGTAAATAAGCAGTTCCATAAAGTGCTCCGTAAGCTTGTCCAACAGAAGCCAATACATCAACACCTCCTGAAGTACCAATGGTGTAGTTTTGAATTTGTCTGTCGTAATCCAAAATCTTTACTTCACTTTTATTCTTAGAATAATTTAAAGCCACATTCCATTTGAAATTTTCCGTTTGAATTGGGTTTCCATCTAATTGAAGTTCAATACCACGGTTGTTTATTTTCCCTGCATTGATTAATTGTGAATTATAACCGCTTGAAGCTGTTGTTTTGATTTCTAAAATCTGGTCAAAACTATTGGTGTTATAATAAGCTGCATCAAAATGAAGTCTGTTTTTCCAGAAAGAAGCCTCTAAACCAACCTCTGTAGAACGAGTAGTTTCCGGTTTCAGGTTTTCATTCAATTTTTTCTGTGAAGAAGTTTGAATAGGGTTTCCGTCAAATGCAGTTTGGAAATTGTAAACTGTAGACAATTGATATGGATCTGCATCGTTACCCACTTCAGACCAGCCTCCTCGCACTTTTAAGAAATCAAGTGTATTGCTTTTTAAATTTAAAGCCTCAGATAAAATCAAACTTCCGTTAACAGAAGGATAAAAATAAGAACGGTTACTGCTTGGTAATGTAGATGACCAGTCATTACGAGCCGTAAGGTTTAAATAAGCATAGTTTTTATAACCAAACTGAGCCGATGCATAAGCACTATATACTTTCAATCTTGAATAAGAGTTTGATGCAGTCAACGGATCTCTTGAGTTTGTTATAGTATATAAATCCGGTACAGCTAAACGCGGTGCTTTTTGATAATTATTTGCATCACTGTGTGTACGAACGTTGAATCCTCCAAGAGCATCTACAGTAAAGTCATCACTTAGTTTTTTAGTATAAGTAAAAATACCTTCTGTATTTTGTTCGCTTACAGTATAAGCATCTTCCGCATACGATCCAAAAGGAGTTCCGTTTGTACCATATTTAATCTTGTATTTTCTACGATCGTTATAGTAATCAATTCCGGTACGGAATCTAAAATTAAGTCCTTCTGCAAGCTTTGCATCTAAATGGATATCTCCAATTATACGGTTACGCTGCTGACTTGTAGTATTATAATAAGCATTCCAATATGGGTTGCTGTAGTAACTGTTATTCCAGTTTACGTTTCTGTTATTTTTAAGCTGATTGATATCAACCTGACGTCCGAACCAGATAAACTGCAGCATTACACCCGCAGCACGGTTTCCAGATGGACCTCCCGGTAAAGCCGGAGCATCTGTAACGATATAGTTACCCGTTACTCCTACTTTTATACCTTTAGAAATTTGGTAATTAGAATTAATACTAACGTTTGTTTTATTTACTTCACTGTTAGGTACTGTTCCTAATTGTTTTTGGTTGTTTACTCCTAAACGGAAATCTGATTTTTCATCTGATTTTGCTACCGAAACACTGTTGTCATAAGTAACACCCGTATTAAAGAAATCCTTAACGTTATCAGGATGAGCTACAAAAGGTACTGCTTCTCCATTTGAATAAAATTGAGGAATAAGACGTCCGTCTAGTCTTGGTCCCCAGCTTTCATCAACACCATCATTAATTCCGCCTCCTTTACCATCTACAAAGCTGAATCTTCCGTTAGAACCTTGTCCAAATGAATTTTGAAAACGAGGTAAAGTAGTAACCTGAGAAATTGTTATACCAGTGCTAAAACTGATACCAAGTCCTTTTTGGTTTTTACCAGATTTTGTTGTGATAAGTACAACACCATGCGCCGCACGAGATCCGTAAAGTGCCGCAGCATTCGGGCCTTTTAATACAGTTAGTGATTCAATATCCTGCGGATTTAAATCGGCAATTGCATTTTTAAAATCACGGGTTGCTCCACCAACACTTCCTAACTGAGAGTTGTCTACCGGAACTCCATCAACCACAAATAAGGGCTGGTTATTTCCTGCAATAGAAGTTTCTCCACGAATAATAATACGTGAAGATCCCATATCTCCCTGTGAATTAGTGATACGCACACCTGCCAGTTTACCCGTAAGATTATTTAAAAAGTTAGTTTCTTTAGTATCTACAATTTCCTTGTTTTTAAGGGATTGAGTAGTATATCCTAAAGATTTTTTTTCTTTAGAAATACCTAAAGCGGTAACCACCACTTCAGATAATTGGTTTTGTTCCTGTTCAAGACCAATAACAACTGCGTTTTGAGTAACTACAGTTTCTGCTTTTTTATATCCAAGGAAACTTACTACTAACGTATAAGGAAATTTTTGTCCGGTTTGGAAAAAAAACTTCCCATCAAAATCTGTCAAAACACCGTGTGTAGTACCTTTAATATTTACCGAAGCCCCAATAACAGGCTCCTTTGTAACAGCATCTATTACTGTTCCTTCAAGTTTTGACTGGATTAAAGGTTTCGTTTCCTGAGCCTTAATCCCTATGGAAATCAACAAAATACATATCCATGTATATCTATTTAATTTTTTTTTCATTACTTTGTTTTGGTTTAAAAAATAAGACGAGCCGAAAACAGATTTATTCCATTTTCGCTTCCTTATAGAGATGTACAATTTCTTTAAGCTTCACCATTTCTGCTGCAACAGAGATGGTTTTTTTTTATCTGCAACGCATTCGTTTTTTCATTTTTATTTTTTTTTGATTATTATTATTTTAATTGGCCTGTATAGTATTTTGGTTCAACCTTTTAGGTTTCATCTTATAGAAAATTTCTGCTAATTTGTGATTAAAATATTTGTAACATCAGCAAATACAATAAACTCTACTAATTCGATAGAACAAAAGTAAATTAAAAATTTTAAATCAAAAATTTTAACTGTTCTTTTTGCAAAAAAAATGTTAATTATATTTTACTATATTTTTAAACACTTAAAAATAAGATAGTTAATAGCTACCCATATTTTTCTACCGTGTAAGATTTTTTCTAAATTAATGTGAACTTTATTTACATTATGTCGTTTTTTAATTCTGAAATACCTAAAACGTTTTACTAAAACAATCAAATAGTAATAAAAATTCAATGCTGTTTTGCGTCATCCATTATTTTATTACTTTTATGACATAGGTAAGCACATCAATTTGTATGAATAAAATATTATTAGTGGAAGACGATCCAAGAGTTGCATCTTTCATTACAAGAGGACTTGAGGAACATCTTTATGAAATTAAAACCATTACAAAAGGTTTTGATGCCATAAAAGAAGTTATGGAGAATGAATACAATATTATTATTCTCGACATTATGCTTCCCGATATAACAGGTTTTGAAGTTTGTGAAGTTTTAAGAAGCCGAAAAATAATAGTGCCCATTCTTATTTTAAGCGCGCTCGATACGCCGCAGGAAAAAGTAAAAGGTTTACAAGCCGGCGCCGACGATTATCTTGCAAAACCATTTTTGTTTGAAGAATTACTTGCCAGAATAAATGCGCAGCTGCGTCGTACAGAATTCAGTTCTGGAATTTTGGATTTTCAATCCTATGCCGGAGTCGAAATTAATATGAAGGAACAAAGTGCGACAAGAGACGGAAAAGATTTGAATCTATCTTCAAGAGAATTAAAACTTTTGATCTTTTTTATGAAAAACAGAGAAAGGGCTTTATCCAGAATTGCAATTGCACAGGCGGTTTGGAATATCGATTTTGATACAACCTCAAATACCGTAGATGTGTATATTAATTATCTCCGAAATAAATTAGATAAAAACTTCCCTACTCCATTGATTCATACGGTAAAAGGAACGGGTTATATGCTCAAACAAAAGAGTCATGAATCTTAAAAATAAATTAGCCGTAAACTCTACTCTGCTTTTTGCTTTTATAGTCGGGCTTCTTATGGCCGGATCATTTCTTTTGTTCAAAAGCCACATGAAAGATCTTTACATTGATAATCTTGAAGATCATGCGATGACATCGGCATTATTTTATTTTGAAAAAGATGAAATCAATGCAATTAACAGCGAACGTTATCGCCAGATTGAAATTCAATACAACAGAATTAACAATGAATCGATACGGGTTTATAATGCCAAAACCAAAAAACTTTTTGTACAAGATAATATTGATATTAATTTAAGTGATCAATATTTAAATGCAATTAAAAAAAATAAGATTGAACATTTTACGATAAACAACAGACAGTTTGTTGGGTTATTTTATAAAGACAATCAGGGAGATTTTATCATTATAGTTTCCGGAATCGATCGCGCCGGAAATCACCAATTAGAAATTCTGGGTTTAATGTTTATTCTGTTTTATTTAATTGGAATTCCGTTAAATTATCTTTTAGGAACTTTTTTAGCCAAGCAGACTTTTCGTCCTTTTACAGATGTTATTGCCAAAGTAAACACGATAACTACCGAAAATCTTCATTCGAGATTAGAAGTTCCGCAGACTAAAAGCAAAGATGAAATTAAAGAATTGGTTACTACTTTTAATTATCTTTTGGAAAGATTGGAAAGTGGTATTATGATTCAGAATAATTTTCTAAAAAATGCTTCGCACGAATTAAAAACACCGCTTACTATTATTATTGGTGATATTGATGTTTCGCTGCAACAACCGAGAACGAACGAACAATATGAAGAAATCTTAAAATCCCTCCGAAAAGATACTTTACATCTTAAAGCCACTCTCGAAGGTCTTTTGGTATTATCGGGATTAGAACTTTCTGAACCTCAGCAAATGGAAACGGTTAGAATTGATGAGATTCTGTGGAATGTTCTCGAAAAGAAAGCCATTGAATATCCTGAATCTAAAATTGCCGTAAATCTGGATGCCATTGCAGATTATGAAGATTTGCTTTCTGTTTATGCCAATAAACACATGCTTTTTATTGCGTTATACAATATTTTAGATAATGCGGTTAAATTTTCATTTCCGGCACAAGTTGATGTTTTTGCACTTTCAAAAAATAATAAACTTGTAATCAAAATTACAGATCAGGGCCCCGGAATTTCAGATGCTGATAAAGATTCTATTTTTGATCTCTTTTTTAGAAGTGATAATACACGCCATATTCAGGGACAAGGATTAGGGCTTTTTATAACGATGCAGATTCTCAAACTTCACAATATTGAATTAATTGTAGATTCTGAGTTTGAAAAGGGGACTTCGTTTTCTTTGGTATTTCCTTAAAATGTTTTTTCCCGCAGATTTGGCAGATTTATGCAGATTTAAATGGATTTTTTATCCAAATTAAATTTAAAATTTGAACTGTTAGAACTACGTCATTGAATTTGCGTTTGTACCGTTAGGTACAAAATATCGGTAGAAAAAAAGATACCACGTTAAGTTTGTGCCGTTAGGCACAAAACTATAACGAAAATAAATATAGCGTGTCTTCCTTGTGGCGTACCTACGGCACGCTATTGAAATCTAAAATTAAATGCTACCGATATTTTGTACCTAACGGTACAATAAAAATGTCATGAAAAACATCAATGAATTCAAAATTATATCACCTCAATCTCCAAAAACTGCGAGAGAAAAATTCAACATATACAAAAAATAAAAATCCATTTAAATCTGCATAAATCTGCCAAATCTGCGTGAAACCAAAAACGCTCTTTTTCCAATCGGTAACATTCACTTAACACTCTAATCTTTTTCTAATCTACTTTAAATCCACTTCTAATCCGCTATTTTAAAGCATTTTACACAAACAATTGATTTTAAAGGCTTAAATCATTTTTAAGAAAATAACATCTTCATAATTGTCTCTTAACAATGAATTGTTTTATGATTTTAAGTTAACAAAAGCGTTAAATCTGATCGAAACAAACCGAGTTACTTTGTCAAATAAAAACTAAAAACAACATGACAAAACTCAAACTCTTTTTTTCGGCATTTATGCTTCTTGTTATGGGAAACATTTTTGCTCAAATTACAACCTCTTCATTATCTGCCAAAGTTAGTGATGGTACAAGCCCGGTTACAAACGCAGAAGTTACCTTAACACATTTACCAACCAATGCTGTTTACAGAGCTGTAACAGATAAACAAGGTCGGTTTAGTTTCGAAAATCTAAATGCAGGCGGGCCTTATGAACTCGAAATTAAAAGTGCAGACACTAAAGATTATTCTAACGCACAAATACATTTAGCACTTGGTGACAATGATTTACCTACAATTGTAGTTGGCAAAGCAGATAATACTGTATTAGAAGAAGTAGTAATTACAAGTTCTAAACCATCTTCTAAAAACAACGGAACTAATATTAACGAGAAACAAGTAAATGGACTTCCGTTAATCAACAGAGGAATTCAGGATGTTACAAAACTAGTTCCGCAGAGTTCTAACAACTCATTTGCAGGAACCAATTTTCGATACAATAACGTAACAATTGATGGTTCTATAAACAATGACGCAATTGGTTTCAGCCCATCTTTAGGCGGACAATCCGGAACTTCAGGAATGCCGGGAAGCAGTACGCGTTCTAATTCTATCAGTTTAGATGCGATACAGGATATTCAGGTTTATATTGCTCCTTATGATATTAAATTAGGAAACTTTTTAGGAGGAAGTGTAAATGCTGTAACTCGCAGCGGTACAAATACAGTAAGCGGATCTATTTACAGCTACGGAAGAAGTGCTGCGATTACAGGTCCAAATAATGCTGGCGACGGTTCTAAAATGCCAAGTTCTTTTGGTGATTACCAAGTAGGTTTTAGATTGGGATTACCAATTGTAAAAGACAAATTATTCTTTTTTACCAACATGGAATATGCGGAACGAACTGATCCTTTATTTTACAATGCAGGAGAAACCAATTCTGCCGGAAAATTAACTTCATTAGTAGATAATGCTACAGCAGAACAAATTTCAAATTTCGTAAAAACTAACTACGGATTTGATCCTGGAAGCTACGGTTCGTATAACAACTTTTCAAAAAGCCAGAAATTCTTCAATAAATTAGATTGGAAAATTAATGACAAACATTCTCTTTCGTTAAGAAACAACACTGTTATTTCTCAAGCTTCAAATTTGGAACGCGATGCTGCAAATTTCAGGTTTTCAAGTATGGATTTTACGCAAAAAAACCAATCTATTAGTACTGTTTTAGAGTTAAAAAGTCATTTTAACAGCCAGTGGTCTAACTCATTTATTGCCAGTTATTCAGCCATTAAAGACTATCGTGATCCAAAATCGAGCAATGTTATGTTTCCCCAAACAGAAATTGGCTATAACGGAGGAACTATTTTCTTAGGAAATGATCGTGAAGCAACTGTTTTTAATATGAAACAGAACACAGCTGAAATTACAGACAACCTTACTTACAAAACAGGGAATCATACTTTATTGTTTGGTACACACAACGAATTCTACGACATTAATTACGGTTTTGTAAATGCCCTTAACGGAAGAGTTGCGTATAAATCTCTTGCTGATTTCTACAACAAACTTCCTACTCGTGTTCGTGGAACGTATCCGTTTGACGGATCTACAAGAGATGAGATTTTCAATAATCCGTATGCACAATTCAAAGTAAATCTTTACAGCGTTTATGCGCAGGACGAAATTAGAATTGGTAACAAATTAAAAGTTACGCCAGGTGTGAGAGTTGATTATACTGATTTGCCAACAAAACCAAACTTGAGTTCGCAAGTACAAAATTCTCCAGCTGATCCAAACTACGGAACAACATATACTTACACGCCTTTAAACCAAATAAAAAACAACTTTTTCAGCACTGCTTTAGTTTCTCCAAGAATAGGATTTACGTATAATGTAGACGAAGATAAAACACTTGTTTTAAGAGGCGGATCTGGAGTATTTACAGGTAGAATTCCGTTTGCTTGGTTAGGATATGCCTATTACAATGATGGTGTAGGTTACGGAAGTTACGATAAAAACAACTTAACTCCGGCGCAGGTTGCAGCGGCAGGCGATCCATTGGCAAACAACGGATTAAACGGATATCACGATGCAACGCCAAAAGTTCAGGCAGATTTAGTAGATAATAAATTCAAAATGCCGGCTGTTTTAAGAAACTCATTGGCTATTGATAAAATCATCGACGGATATAAATTTACGACTGAAGGTATTTACACAAAAGTAATTCGTGATTTGGAGTTTCAACAAGTAAATAAGACAGATAATCCAACTTATTTCTCTTACGATACCAATCACCAAATGCCAATTTACGTGGCTAACATAAATCCAGCATTTTCAAATGCTTATTTATTGTCAAATACAAATAAAGGATACAGATACAGCATTACAGAAATGATCTCAAAAACATACGATTTTGGGTTTAACTTTATGGTTGCTTATACTTATGGAAATTCAAAAGACGTTACAAACGGAATTCGTAACTCTATGGAAAGTAACTTCCAAATGAACCAATCGTTAACTCCAAATGATCCTCAATTGGCAACTTCTAACTTTAATATCAAACACAGAATCGTTTCTAATGTAGGATATGCAGTAAAATTAGCAGATAACAATACTTTCTCTGCAAACGTGTATTTCAATGCACAATCAGGAAATCCATTTTCATGGGGATTTGTAAACTCAACAATTGCAGGAACAGGACAAGCAGCGGGATTAGCTTATATCTTTAAAGATGCAACAGAAGCAGCTAAATATATCGGAGTAAATGCAGCAGGAGTTCCATCTGCAACAGCAGCACAGCAAGTAGCAGATTACGAAGCTTTCATCAACGGAAATTCTTATTTGAAAAGCAGAAGAGGAAACTTCACAGAAAGAAATGGCGATACTACGCCTTGGAATATTCAGGCTGATTTAAAATTAATGGATGAAATTAATGTAGCACACGTTGGTACATTCCAGGTTTCATTCAGCATGGCTAATATCGGAAACCTTATCAATAAAGATTGGGGAAGAAGTTATTTTGTTCCAAATACATACAATTCAACAGCAAATTTAGGTTTAACAAAATCAGGAAACTTAGGCGGAGTTGCTACTGGCGACCCAACTTACACTTTCCAAAAACCTACAACTGCACCTTATACTATAGATCAATTAGCTTCAAGATTCCAGGGACAACTTGGCGTAAGGTATTCGTTCTAAAGATTGTGTTTTATTTTTTTTACTATCCCCCAGTTTCAAATTGCTTGAAACTGGGGGATTTTTATTTTGTTTCCGATATAACGATACGTAAACAGTTAAAAAAAATCACTATTTTTAGTACACATTTACTCTCGCACTATGATCGACAAAGCACAACTTCGAAGCTCCATTTTCAGACATCTCGACGGATTAGCGACTGCTCCGGTAGCAATAGCATTAAAAAAGCATGCTGTTTTAGAATTTATCTTGAACAAAAAACAAGTTCAGTTATCAGAATTGGTAACTGTTTTTAAAGCAAATGAAGGTTATTTGAATGTTGGTCTGAGAATTTTAGCTTCTCAGGGATTTCTGGATTATGAAGTCGATAATAAAACGCAGGAAATTACAATCGCTGTAAATGAAAAAACCGAAACCGCTTTTTCGCTGTTTTATCTTTATGAAGATGTTGTCGATCTGCTTCAGTTTTCCACTCAGTTTCATCCCCGTCTTTTTGAAGATGTTCCGTTTGAAAAACTCAATCTTATTTTTGAAAAATATAAAAAGAATTACGGAATCGAACCTTCTGATAATCCGTTGAAAAACAGCATTCAGGAACAAATTTTAAAACATGTTGAAGGTTATTTAATTGGGCCTACAATTGTGCGTTTAGCCATGAACGGAATGTTTCATAAATATTTTATGGAGACTTCTTTCAGACCCGAAGAGTTTCATAAATCTCCTGAAAATTTCAAAAAAATATTAGACTTTTTTGTGCATCTGGGTTGGTTTCTGGAGAAAAACGGCAATTATCAATTTACCGAAACAGGTTTGTTTTTTGCAAAAAGAGCCAGCGCTTACGGCGTTACGGTTTCTTATCTTCCGACATTTGCCAAAATTGAAGAATTAATTTTTGGCGATCCAGCCGTTTTAAGAATGATTGCTGATGGCGAAAACGAAATTCATGTGGATCGTGAAATGAATGTTTGGGGAAGCGGTGGCGCTCACGACACGTATTTTAAAGTAGTAGACGAAATTATCATCAAACTTTTTAATCTGCCAATTGAACAGCAGCCAAAAGGAATTCTCGATATGGGCTGTGGAAATGGCGCTTTCCTGGAACATATTTTTGAAGTAATTGACAGACAGACTTTACGAGGCGAAATGCTTGATGAATATCCCCTATTTCTCGTTGGTGCCGATTATAATCAGGCTGCATTGAAAGTGACGAGAGCTAATCTTATAAAAGCTGATATTTGGGCCAAAGTTATTTGGGGAGATATTGGACGTCCGGATGTGCTTTCGGATGATTTGAGAGAAAATTATAATATCGATTTAAAAGATTTACTAAACGTAAGAACTTTTCTAGATCACAACCGAATTTGGAAAGATCCGCAGCACGTTGACGAAAACAGAGTCAGTAAATCTACCGGAGCATTTGCTTACAGAGGAAAAAGAATCAGTAACAATTTGGTCGAAGATAATCTCTTGGAACATTTGCAAAAATGGTCGCCTTATGTACGCAAATTCGGTTTGCTTTTGATCGAATTGCATACGATTAATCCAAAACTTGCATCCCAAAATTTAGGAAAAACGCCTGCAACAGCTTACGACGCGACTCACGGATTTTCGGATCAATATATTATTGAAATTGATGTTTTTAATGATGTCGCTTCAGAAGCCGGATTATTTCCCGATAAAGCCATTTTTAAAAGATTTCCGGAAGCTGATATTGCTACGGTGAGTATTAATTTATTGAAAGGAGGTTTTTAATTGTTAATTATAAATTGTTAGTTCTTAATTCACAATTTATAATTAACAATTAATAATTCATGTATGATTAATTTAATCCTGAAAAAATTATTGAGCCACTAAAATATCTTGATAAATAGACCAGTCTGCATTTGCTTTATAAACTTCTAAAGAAGCATTTGGTACTTTTATTTCTTTAAGGTTTTTACAATTAAGAAAAGGCCTGTCAGTAGTTGGCGGAGCAGTTGAATGGATCGTTACACTTGTTAAGTTCGTATTATAGCTAAAAGCAAAGAAAGAGATTTGAACAACATTTTTCGGGATTGTAAGGGTTGTTAGAGCGGTGCAGTAAGCAAATGCATTTTGCTGAATTGTTGTAACACTTTCAGGAATCGTAATTTCTGTTAGTTTTGCAGCATAGGCAAAAGCTGCTATTTCTATCATTGTAACACCTTCGGGAATTGCATAAGCACCGGATTTCGCACTTGGAAAATATCGCAATGCCGTAACTTCTTTATTAAATAATACTTCATCAATTACACTAAAATAAGAATTGGATTTTAAAGTAAAATCAACAAGAGGGCAATTTAAAAAAACGACATCTCCTAAAGAATTCAAATTGTTAGGTATTGCAAAACTTGTTAAGTTAATACAATCTGTAAAAGCACCATTACCAATCTCTTCAACTGTATCCGGAACATCTATATTAGATAAACCCGGACAGCTTTTAAATGCATATGGCTTGATACTGGTAACGCTGTTTGGTATTGAAACGGCTGTTAAATTATCGCAAAACACAAAAGCATATTCCCCTATAGTTGTAACTCGGTTAGAAATCGCAATACTGCTAATTTCTGTTTGGCTTTCAAATGCGTGACCACTAATTTTTGTAACCGGATATCCTTCTATCTTGGCTGGTATGGTCAAATCATATTTTGACGAAATTGACAAGTCTTTCCAAAGTTGAGACAATCCTGTAATAATAACTTCCGGGTTTGCTCCCTGTACTATTTCATAAGTAAATAAAAGGTCGTCTGTAAGAGGTTTAACATTCACTGCAGTTGTGGTTTCATTATTAGCGGTTATTAAATCTGTCTGCTCTCCGGAAATAATTGCTTTTGTATTGTATTCACCTGATGCATTGATTTTTACGTGAATCGTTAATGTAGCAGCTGCGCCGTTACTCAAGTCGCCTATAGACCAGACACCTGTTTGTTCATTGTAAGTTCCGGCAGATGATTCTGTATTAACAAATGTATAGCCGGCAGGAATTTTGCTTACAACTTGGATATTTGTAGCATCTAATGGTCCGGCATTCGCTGCAGTTAGCGTAAATGTCAAATTGGTATTTGCAATTGGGTTATTTGAACTGGTCGTAACGGCAATTGATAAATCTGCTGAATTTTGAGAATCAGTTTCTTCCTCTTTATTACACGATAATAATAGTGAAGTCAGCATCAAAAAAATAAATCCTTTTAAATAAAATCTCATAATGTTTTTTTTTGTTTTTAAATAGGGCAGCATTAAAGCCGGGCAAAGTTAATTTTTGACTAAATCAAAAAAATCACTATAAATGAGTATATTTTAATTAAATTTCATTTATAATAAAAACCCTAATTTTATAATTCTAAATAAATCATTTTGATGAGGAAAATTATTCTTTTAGTTCTGTTACCGTTTTTGACTTGTTCTGTCTTTGGGCAAAATACTGCGCCAAAGGATTCTATAATAACTGATACGGTAAAAAACATTCGTTTCAATTACAAACAATTGATCATTCCCGGAATTTTAATTGGATATGGTTTTTGGGGAAATGAAAGCGGACAGATAAAAAGTTTCAATAATCAAATACGCGACGAATTTACAGAAGATATTGATCGTAAGGTTTCGATAGATGATTTTTCTCGATATGTTCCCGCAGTTTCTGTTTATGCACTCAATGCCTTTGGAGTTGAAGGAAAAAATAATATGCGCGACCGTTCTGTAATTTTAATCACTTCAACGATTATAAATGTGGGAACTGTTTTTGCTTTAAAATCACTCAGTAATGTGGAGCGTCCGGATGGAACTTCAAACAATTCATTTCCTTCAGGTCATACCGCCATTGCTTTTGCAGGAGCAGAATTTTTATATCAGGAATATAAAGACAAATCAATATGGTATGGCGTTGCGGGTTATGCTATTGCCACAGGAACCGGAATATTTCGTATGTACAATAACAGACACTGGCTTACAGATGTTGCCGCTGGTGCCGGAATTGGGATTTTGAGTACCAAAATTGCGTATTGGATTAATCCATATATTACAAGAAAATTATGGCATGGTGAACAAAAAAAATCGATGTCTTTCATAACTCCATCTTATGATGGCAGAAATTTGACAATCTGCTATTTCAAAACATTTTAAGCTTACAGGAAACTAATATTCAGATTTTCTTCAAAATTCATTTGTAAATTGCGGCATGAAAATTCTTATTATTGAAGATGAGCAAGAAATTGCACAAAGCATCAAAGAGTACTTTAAAACAAATGGCGTTCAATGCGAAACAGCCGAAAATTACGATTTGGCACTCAGCAAAATCGACAGCTACGATTACGACTGTATTCTGCTGGATTTAATGCTGCCGGATGGTGACGGATTTGATATATTAAAAGAACTAAAAGCGAAGAATAAAACAGAAGGTGTTATTATCATTTCGGCAAAAGAAAATCTGGAAACCCGTTTGGAAGGATTTAATCTTGGTGCAGATGATTATCTTACGAAACCTTTTCATCTTGCCGAACTTTTAGTCCGAATGCAGGCACTTATTCGCCGCAAGAATTTTAAGGGAAGCAACAGCATTACATTTAATGAAATTGTCATCGAAATTTTCTCAAAGACAGTATTTGTAAATGATATAAAACTGGATATTACCAAAAAAGAACTGGATTTACTGCTCTTTTTAATTGGCAACGAAAATAAGGTATTATCTAAATCGTCAATTGCAGAACATCTTTCTGGCGATATGGCAGACATGCTTGACAATCATGATTTTATATATGCTCATATTAAAAATCTAAAAAAGAAACTCACACAAGCCGGCAGTGGCGATTATATCAAAACAGTATACGGTTTAGGTTATAAATGGGAAAATGAATAACAAAAAACTACTTCGCAAAACAACAAACAGCTTTCTTATATATGCCGTTATCATATTATTGATAGCAGCTCCTGTATTTTATTATATCTGTCAGTGGCTGTATGTTTATGAAACCGATGAAGTACTGCTTTTTCATAAAGGTGCTTTTGTAAACGAAAGCCACAACAATTACACTGCTAATGATATTGCCGCCTGGAACAAATACAATCCTAATATATCTATTGTTAAAGATATGGGTGTAACAAAAGATTCTATTGTAGGTAAAATGATCTTTGAAGCTTTAGCCAATGAAAAAGAACCGTTTAGAATATTATACGCTCCGGTTGATATCAACGGAAAAAGATATACTTATATAGAAAAGCGAAATCTGGTTGAAATGGAAGGAATGGTTTTTAGTGTGGCTGTTATGTTTCTGTTTATCATCATCATTTTACTTACCGGAATAATCTGGATTTCAAAAAAATCAGCAAAAATTATCTGGAAACCTTTTTACAATACATTAAGTCAGATAGAAGATTTTGAAATTGATAAAAGTAATCCGCCTCATTTTATTCCAACCGATATCGACGAATTTGCGCGTTTAAATAAAAGTCTCGAAAGTTTAATCGAAAAAAATACGGCCATTTATAAAAGTCAGCGCGAATTTGTAGAAAATGCAGCGCACGAACTTCAAACGCCTTTAGCATTATTTCAAACCAAAATTGACATTCTCCAGCAATTAGAATTAAATGAAGAACAATCGACTTTAGTTGGTTCTCTAAACAAAGATGTATCAAGACTCAACAGACTGAATAAAAATCTTTTATTGCTTTCTAAAATTGATAATGAAAGTTATCTCGAAAAAAACACCATTAGTTTAAATGAGTATTTTGAGAAACATCTTGACTTCTTTACAGAACAGGCAAAAGCTAAAAACCTGACCATTCAAACTGAATTTAAAGATACTTTAAGCGTTCAGGGAAATGCAGCATTAGCAGAAGTGTTATTAAATAATTTATTTCTTAATACTATTCGTCATAATAAAAAGAATGGCATAATAGAAATTCAAATAGAAAACAATACAGTTCGATTCACCAACACAGGTCAGGAAACAGCCTTAGCAGCAGAAAATATTTTCAACCGTTTTTCGAAAGTAAATCCTTCTTCGCAGGGAAATGGACTCGGATTGGCGATCATTAAAAAAATATGCGAAATCAATCATTGGGAAATTCATTATTTTTTTAATGATAATCTGCATATTTTCGAGGTGAAATTTTAAAAATTCAAACTTCCTACAGAATCGGTTATGAGCTTTGTACTATTCTTTTTTTAAATAGTACAAATGAAATCAAAAACAATACTACTGTTATCTTTTCTATTGATAATAGTAATGCAGTTATCCGCCCAAAAAAAATCGGTAACCATTTCCGGAATCGTAAAAGACAGTAATTCTAAAACTACAATACCTTATGCTAATGTGGTTTTAAAATCTTCAAAAGATTCTAAAATTTTCTTTGGCACCGTAAGCGGCGAAGACGGACGTTTTACAATTGCAGCTGTCAATTCTGGAAACTACATTTTAGAAGTAAGCGTTGTTGGTTTTAAAACCAAATCCCAAACCTTATTTGTGGGCAGCCTTTCTGATTATTTAGATCTTGGAAACATTGAAATTCAGGAAGATATCAATACTTTATCTGAAGTTGTTGTGAGTTCAAAAACACAACAAAATCCGGTAACATTAGATAAAAAAGTTTTTGCTGTTGCTGATAATATTACGCAAAGCGGAGGTTCTGTTTTGCAATCCATGCAAAATTTACCCGGAGTTACCGTTCAAAACGGAAAAGTACAATTAAGAGGAAATGATAAAGTCACCATTTTAATTGATGGCAAACAAACCGCTTTGACAGGATTTGGAAATCAGTCTGGACTGGATAACATTCCGGCTTCTGCAATCGAAAAAATTGAAATTATCAACAATCCATCTTCTAAATATGATGCCAACGGAAATGCCGGAATCATCAATATTATTTACAAAAAAAACAAACAAGACGGCTTAAACGGAAAAATAGGAATTAGTTCGGGATACGGAGTTTTATGGGAACGTCAGGCGAATCTGCCGACGATAAGACCTCAATATAAAGTGACGCCTAAAATTAATCCGAGCCTTTCGCTAAACTACAGAAAAGATAAAATAAATGCTTATTTACAAGCCGATTATCTTTATACAGAAACGCTTAACAAAAATGAATTTGTTACCAGAACTTATGATGACGGCAGCATAATCAATCAGCAGACAAAGCGAAATCGGGATACACATTTTACTACGCTTAAAACCGGAATTGACTGGAATTATAACGACCGAAATACCTTTTCTTTTTCTGGACTTTATGGCCGTGAAAAAATTATCGATCACGGAGACGAACCCTTTTTTAATCAGGATAATTCAGAGCGTTTGCGTTTGTGGCAGTTTTTAGAAGATGAACTTAAAACAACCGTTATGGTTAGCGGTTCTTATCAGCATAAATTCAAACAGGCTGGACGTAAATTAAATGCCGGAATTAATTATACGTATCATCAGGAAGATGAAAAATATTTCTTTGATAATATCCTGCCAGCATCTACGGGTCGCGATGCTTTTAAACTGCTTTCGGATGAAAAAGTAATCGACCTTAATTTAGATTATGTACAGCCATTAAAATACGGACGTTTTGAAACCGGAATTAAATTTAGAAACAGAGAAATTCCTACCAATATGCAATTTTTTCCGGGAGAAAATTCTCCAATAGATGCAAATGCCGGAGGCTGGGCTACTTACAAAGAAATCATTCCGGCTGTTTACGGAAGTTACATTTATGAAAGTGAAAGAATTGAAGCTGAACTTGGACTTCGTTATGAATATGTTGATCTTAAGTACGATGTCAATCCCAATCATCCTACTTATAAAAGCAACGGATATAATTATACAGAACCTTTCCCAAGTGTTAAACTGGCTTATAAAATTGATGATAAAAACAAATTCACTGCTTTTTATAGCCGCCGCGTTGACCGACCAAATGAAGTCGATATTCGTATTTTCCCAAAATACGATGATGCCGAAATTATTAAAGTAGGAAACCCTGCCCTGCGCCCTCAATATACAAGCGCGTTTGAAGCAGGTTATAAAACCGATTTTAATAAAGGTTATTTTTTAACCTCTTTGTATTACCGTGTTATCAATGGAACTATTACCCGAATCGCCACTACAGTTCCCGGCAGTTCTTTGATTTATAACGTATTTCAAAATGCATTAGAAAGTTCCTCTTTTGGTGCCGAGATTGTTTACGCAAAAGAAATCAATTCGTGGTATTCTTTTAATATCAATGGAAACATATATAAAAATACAATCGATGCCTTTACGGTCACAAATTTATATCCAGTTCCATCAACTTATACGGGCAGTCTTCAGGAAATAACTTCGGGAAATGTAAAATGGAACAATACCTTTTTGTTCAATAAAACACTTTCCGGGCAGGTTTCTATGGTATATCTCGCACCCGATATAATTCCGCAGGGAAAAATGGATTCCCGCTTTTCTACAGATTTGGGTGTAAAAAAGATAGTGCAGAAAGGAAAAGGCGAAATATTTTTAAATGCCACAGATATTTTCAATACACTGGTAATTAAAAAAGAAATTCAAGGCGAAGGATTCCGCTATACGAGCAAGGATTATTATGAAACACAAGTCGTTCGTTTTGGTTACAGTTACAAGTTTTAACGGTATCCAAAATGAAATTCAAAATTAATTCAGAATTGCAATATAAAATTTGCAGACGAATGTTAAATAATAATTATGAATAAATTATCTTCAAAGTACGGCAGATATTTACTGTTGATGCATTTTATTTTTTGGTTTTTAATACTATCTCAATTTTTAAGAATTTCCTTTTTTATATGGCAGTATAGTGAAGTTTCGTGGCATATTATCGATGTTTTAAGAACCTTGCTAACAGGTCTTTTCTTTGATTTTGGTACTGTTGCATTCATTTCCATTTGCAGTGTATTGTATTATAGTGTAATGCCAAATAAATGGGTTGGTTCTTTTTTAGATAAAATCTTAATTTACTTTTTTACATCCTTAACCGTTTTTATTCTTGTTTTTACTTTTTTTGCCGAATTGACATTTTGGGATGAATTTAAAACACGATTTAATTTCATAGCCGTTGATTATCTTATTTATACGCATGAAGTTGTAGCTAACATTCAACAGTCCTATCCCCTGCCCGTTTTAATTGGCGGTGTATTACTGCTTACTTTTGTGTTTCTGTTTATTTTTTATAAAAGAGGTGCTTTTACAACTACTTTTACTTCTAAAGCGAGTTTGAAAACGAGGCTTTCAGTTTTATTTTGTACGATTGGCATTGCTTTATTTTTTGGTTTCTTTATCACCAATAATCAGGCAGAATGGTCTCAAAACAGATACAATTCAGAAATATCAAAATCCGGTATTTATTCCTTTTTTGCAGCTTTTAGAAACAACCAAATGAAATATGTTGATTTCTATACTTCGATTCCTAATGATAAAGCTTTTGGTATTATTAGAAAAAAATTAACCAGTCCTAATTCTGTTTATTCCAGAAACGATTATTCTATTCATAGAAAAATTACTGACAGTATTCCATCTCTTGAAAATAAAAATGTTGTCTTTATTTTGGTAGAAAGTCTGAGCGGAAGCTTTTTGAAAGAATTTGGAAATAAAGAAAACATCACGCCTTTTTTAGATAGTCTTGCCCAAAAAAGCATTTTCTTTGAAAATTTATATGCCACAGGAACCAGAACCGTTAGAGGAATGGAAGCCGTTACTTTGTGTATTCCGCCTACGCCGGGTCAAAGTATTGTAAAAAGACCTGATAATCAGAATTTGTATACGGTTTGCAGCGTTTTCAAATCCAGAAAATACGATTGTAATTTTTTCTATGGCGGCGATGGTTATTTTGATAATATGAATGCCTATTTTGGAGGAAACGGATTTAATATTTACGATCGCGGACGCGGTAGTGTATTGAGCGATGAGATCAAAACTACTCGTAATAACATAAACGACAATGAAGTAACTTTTGAAAATGCATGGGGAATTTGCGACGAAGACATTTTTAATAAAATGCTAAAAGTAGCCGATTCAAAATACAAAACCGGAAAGCCGTTTTTCAATTTTGTGATGACAACATCTAATCACAGGCCCTTTACTTATCCTTCGGGAAAAATTGATATTCCTTCTGGAACAAGTCGTGAAGGCGCTGTAAAATATACTGATTTTGCACTGAAAGAATTATTCAAAAAAGCCCAGACAAAACCTTGGTTTAAAAATACTGTTTTTGTAATAATTGCAGATCATTGTGCGAGCAGTGCCGGTAAAGATGAAATTAATGTGGCAAACTATCATATTCCGGCCTTCATTGTTAATTTACCTGAAAATCAGAAAATAACGAAACAATGTTCTCAAATTGATTTATGGCCTACACTCTTTTCGCTTTTTCATTGGAATTACGAGTCTGATTTTTTTGGAAAAAATGTTTTGGATTCTCAATTTGAACAGCGCGCTTTAATGGGAACTTATCGAAAATTAGTTTTGATGAAAAAAGATAAAGTAATGATTTTATCTGATCAGAAAAAACAGGCCTTTTATTCCTGGAATAAAGAAGATAATAGTTTGAAATCACTTCCAATAGATCAGTCTTTTTTAGAAGAAACAATTTCGTGGTACCAAACCGCCGATTTCCTTTTTACAAATAAACTTTTACAATAATGATTTACATTCATTTTATAATCAACCCAATTTCCGGTAGCGGCCAACACAATTTGTCTGCGTCTTATATCTTAAGCCAGTTTCCTAAAGATAAATATAAAATTGAGGTTGATTATACAAACCAAAAAAAGCACGCAATAGAACTCACAAAAGCGGCTATTACACAAAACCCGGATTACATAATTGCATGCGGCGGAGACGGAACGATAAATGAAGTAGCTTCTTCACTTATAGGAACTTCCATAAAATTAGGAATTGTTCCTGTAGGTTCAGGAAACGGATTGGCTTCTAATTTGAATATTCCAAGAGACTTTGATAAAGCAATTGCTATCATTAAAAAAGGGCATTCAACAGCAATGGATGTGGGACAAGTAAATGAAAAATACTTTTTTAGTAATATGGGTATTGGCATTGATGCACTTATTATCAAAAAATACGAACGAGCAGGAAAAAGAACACTTCCGGCTTATATCAAAGCAGCAATGTCTTCGAGTTTAGAATTTAAGACTCAAAAAACGATTGTACATTTTGACAATCAAACTCTTGAAATAAATCCTTTGATGTTGTTTATATCCAATTCTAACGAAATGGGTTACAATATGAGCCTTACTCCAAAAGCAAGCCTTCAGGACGGATTATTGGATATGATTGTAATTCCGAAATTATCTTTTTTAGAAAAAATAATGCTGGGGTTTAATGTCCTTCGAAATTCAATCGAAAAATTCAAAAAAGCACAGCACTTTTTAGTAAAAGAAATTCAAATTGAAATGCCGTCAAAAATCTTTATCGATTCTCAAATTGACGGAGAACAGCATAATTTAAAAACAAATAAATTAAACATAAAAATACTGCCCGGAGCACTCAACGTTTTAGTAGATTTATAAAAGAAATATTCCATAGAAAGAACCTTTTTAATTCTCTCTATGGAATATTTTTTTGTTTTAAAGTCTGATTTAAAATTGTTTCACAAAGCTGCAGCCCAATTCTTTTCCGTTATAAAAAGGTATAATCATCGATGTGGTTTTGTTTTCTTTTGAAGATTTAAAAACTTTATTCTGCAAATACGGATACATCCAATACGCCGCTTTAGTGCTTAAAATTCCAATTCCTGCGCCTGCAACAACATCTGTAAGCCAGTGTCTGTCATTGTACATTCTAAAAAGTCCCGTTCCTGTCGCTACCGCATATCCTGCAATACCATACCAAATCGATTGGTCTTTATATTCCTGATACATAAATTCTGCTCCGGCAAAAGCGGTTGCAGTATGTCCTGAAGGAAAAGAATTGTTAGAAGATCCGTCCGGTCTTTCTACTTTAGTAATGTTTTTTAGAGCAAATACCGAAGCGCTCATCATTAAATAAGAACTCGCTAAAATAATAGAACGGTCTTTCAAATTATTTTTTCCTTTTATACCCAAAGCGTTTAAGCCGTATACAGAAGCCGCAGGTGCCCATTGCGAGAAATCATCAATAGAGATTTTGTGATCAATATCTTCGTTAACTTCTTCCTTAATTTGTGCATTATAAGTTTTGAGCTGGTCACTTTCTAAACCAATAAAACCATAACCAATAAGAACGCTTGGAATGATCAATTGTTTGTAGTTAAACTTTAAATTGTGTACAGTGTCTTGTACTGCAATTGTATCACTTACTGTGTTTTGCGCACAAATAGAAGTCATACCAAAAATAAATAAGAGGAACGATTTTCCCATTTTAAATGAAAATTAGAAATTAATAATTACGCTTGGTGATTAAAATAAACGTAGTTTTTCCTCATAGAAAACAATTAAATTATTGGCAAAGTTGAACACCAATTTTGAAGAAATTCTGCATTTTGAAAGTATTAGGAAAAATATTTAGAGAAAACAAAAAACGACCAGATATAAAACATATCTGATCGTTTTTAAAGAGGAAGAATTTGAACTGTAAAAGTTTAAACCTTTACATAAAATTCTATTTTATCACTTAATAATCAACTTTTTAGAAACATTAAAAGCATTACAATTAATGGTAACCACATAAATTCCAGAAGCTAAATGATGATTAATTTTTGCAGAAGAATTGATTTTGTTTACCAAAACTTTTCTTCCGTTTATATCTGTAACCGTTACAGTTGCCGAATCACCTGATTCTAATTCTGGTAAAACAACATTAAATTCATTGTTAATCGACGGATTTGGATAAATACTAACTACAGAATTTTCAACTGTTACTTCTGCTGCGGTAACATTCGCTTTTTTAGATGCAGAAGTTGATTGAAACTGCCATTGCGCACTTTCCCAATTGTTTTGACCTCCGTTATATTGAGCAGAACCGTTTAAGTTTTCAATGTGAATCATAGCTCCTGTCTGCCATCTGTTTTTAATTCTCACGTAAGTTCCGTCCACATTTTCACTTGACCATTGTGCACTCCACCAGCCATTTGATCCTGCCGTACATTGTACTGCTCCGGTTAAGTTTTCGATATTCATTATATCTCCCGTACCCACATTTTTCAGGATATAAAAAGTAGCATCAACTGCAACTTTTTCCCATTTATAATTGTTGTTCGCAACCGTTGCTCCGTAGCCAACATTTGCTCCGGCATCATATAAATAATTACCAGTCCATCTGTTTTTAATTGTAAAATAATTTCCTGTTGCAGCATTAACCGTAATCGATGCCGTACTAGTTTTGTTTCCGTCTACAGTGGTTACTGTAATCGTAGCGGTTCCTGCAGCAACTGCTGTAACTAAACCTGAACCATTTACAGTTGCAACGCCCGTATTATTAGAACTATACGTTACGTTTTTGTTTGTTGCATTTGATGGCAAAACTGTTGGCGTTAATTGCTGTGTTCCACCTACAGATAATGTTGAAGATGTTGGGCTCAAACTCACACTTGTAACCGCAATATTTGATGAATTTACGGTAATTACAGCTGTTGCTGTTTTATTTCCATCCTGTGTTGTTACCGTAATAGTTGCTGATCCCGAAGCAACCGCAGTAACTAAACCTGAACCATTAACCGTTGCTACGCCCGTATTATTAGAACTATACGTTACGTTTTTGTTCGTAGCATTTGCCGGAGCAACAGTTGGTGTTAATTGCTGCGTTGCGCCAACGCCTAAAGTAGCTGTTGTTGGAGAAATGGTAACATCTGTAACCGGAACATTTACAGTAGAACAATTAGAACTTTGTGTCCATGAAAAAGAACCAATGGCACTGATTTCTTCATTTGCAGCAGCATTTCCGCCTCTGTTAGAATAATTCATATTGCAATAGGTACCATTTCCACTTGGAGAACCAGCAATCAATACAAAGTAACCTCTACCCCAATTTCTGTTTAAGGCATTATTGTTTGGAAATTCTTTCCCAGTTCCGTTAACCGTTATGTCTTTAAATGAAAGATTGTAAATTCCATCGCCCGATCTTTTGCTTATAGAAATAGCATCATTTCTTGAATCATTTATATCGATATTATAAAGCTGTACATTTTTAACCTGAGATCCGGCATTTGTAGCACTGAAAATATCCACAGCCGCTACAGGATTATTGTACGTATCATTAAAAGTTCCGCAGGTTGATACGGTGATATCGTGAATTTCGTGCATTCCGTCATTGTTAAATGGCGCACCCGGAAAATTATTACTCACTCTGATACCCGCTTCTAAATTGTCTTTGATAATTAAATTGTAGCCTTTGTTGTTTTTTCCGCCGTAAATAGCAAGACCACAAGCACGCCAGCAGTTTTCTGAAGTATTGTATCGAAACGTATTATTGATACATTCCAATCCGTCAGCAGACCAAATCGCCTGATCATCGTCTCCGTTATTTCTAAAATTACAATGCTCTACAACAGAGTTTGCAGTTCCTTTACAAAGATTAATTCCATCGGCATAATTGTTTCTAAAGCGACAATGAGATAATGTAAATCCGTCGGCAATGGCAGGACCTCCCGTATTGTATTGTGCAATCCACGCGCCGCATTCAAAATGTTCTGCCCAAATATTTTTTACGATTGAACCACTTGTAAAAACGCCATTTATACCTTTATAAGAGTTACTTCTCGAAGCCGAATTAGTAGTCAAATAAAGATCCGTAAATGAAATATTACTGGCATTAGCACGCAATCCTCCGTTTAAACTGCTTGTGTTGGTAAAATTAATTTGAGTATACCACATTCCGGCACCAATTAAGGAAGTGTTTGCCGAACCAAAATACAATTCGCGGTTTACGTTATAAACACCCGTTGGAACGAAGATTTTTTTACCGCCGTTTGCATCAATAAAAGTTTGAAGATCACTTCCGTTTCCAGAATAAGTTACCGCACCAGATGGAGCCGTTACCGCTGTTGGAATTGGTTCCATTTCTGCGAAATCCAAATGAATGTTACCCGATTCTCTCACAATTTTTAAAGTTCCCGAAACCGGAATTTTAGCAGGAAGTTTATAACGCACTTCATCAAAACGCATTCTTGGGTTTTGATTTGTGATTCCGTTATTATTCGGATTTCCGTTACTCCACAAATATTCCCAAGACCAGGTAGAAGTCAAAGTAAGCGTTGTAAGCTTTGTGTTTCCGTTATAAATACCTACAGTACCCGATTGTCCGTCAGGAACGCTGTAACGAATTACAAGTCCGTCGGCAGCTTCTGTAAGTGTCCATTGCACTGTAGCGTTTGTTGCAGAAAGATTCACACATTGCTGATCTGAAGCTTCTGATTGAAGATCAGACTGCACATATGATTTTGAAGTAGTTGTAGCGCCATTAGACAGTTGGCCTAAATTAGCTTCGTATCTTTTGTACGGCGCATCATAATAACCTCTCTGCGCATAAGAAGTTGAAGTTAAGAGAACGAAAAAAATCCATAATAAAATATGGCAGTCTCTTTTAAAAAAAATAGCATGTAATTTGTTTCTCATAAGTTTTGGTTTTTAAATAGTTAGTGCCTTAAAAAAGGGCATAACGAAACTATACTTAAAAAAGAAATTAAAGAAAAGGTTGACAAAAAATCAAGACTTATACAACGATTTCGTTTACATAAAACCTTAACAATCAATTATATATAATTTTTCAAGAAATAAAAAATCAAGAATAAATATAGATGCAAACTTGATAATTTAAGGCTCTGAAAATGAGAATATAAAAAAAATAGACCTCATTTATAATGACATTCGCTTTTTACAATTAAAATAAATATTTACTTACATAAAATATTAACTGAAAAACTGTAATTTTTGAATTTGTGAATTAAATGAAATTGGCCTACTTTCATTTAATCAAAATTCATCTTTAAAACTTTAGATAACTAAATGATCGACAAACCTTTACATATAGAAACTCCGCAGCTTATTATTCGACATTTAACATTATCTGACTTATCAGACTTTATTATCTATCGTTCCAATCCAGAAGTCACAAAATATCAGGGTTTTGATGTTATGACAATGGAACAGGCAGAAGATTTTATTACAGATAATTCGAGTAAGTATTTTGGTAAAGCTGGAGAATGGGTACAATACGGAATTGAAAATCGCACAACAGGAAAACTTATTGGTGACTGCGCCATCAAACTGGACGAATATGATCCAAGAATTGCCGAAATAGGAATTACTATTTCGCATTTGGAACAAAAAAAAGGTTATGCTAAAGAAGTTCTTCTGGGGATTTTATCATTTTTGTTTGATGAAATAAAAATACACCGTGTAGTCGAAATCGTGGATGCAGAAAATACTGCTTCAATTAATCTGCTAAAAAGTATTGGTTTTAGACAAGAAGGACATTTTATTGAAAATATATTTTTTAAAGGAAAATGGGGAAGCGAATTTCAATATGCCATGCTAAAAAGAGAATGGGACGATAAAAAGTAGTTCTTCAATGGTTTGAACAGCAAACTATTACTAACGTCTTTTTTCGTATTTTTGTAAAAACTCAATATTCCATGAAACGTTCCGGTACAGCAGATCTTCCATTACACTATGGGCAAGTTCCTTTATGGCTTTCGGAACGTATGGCTAAACTTGGCTTTGCAATTGTAGAAACGATTGCCATGGAATTTTCTACTTCTGAAGTTATAAGTAAACTCAGCAACCCTTTTTGGTTTCAAAGTTTTGGCGCTGTTATGGGAATGGACTGGCACTCGTCAGGAATTACAACTTCTGTACTTGGAGCCTTAAAAAAATCGGTAAACCCGCATTCAAAAGAACTCGGAATATACATTTGCGGCGGCAAAGGCAAACATTCACTTTTAACACCGCAGGAACTTTTATTTGTGGGCGAAAAAACTGGTCTTGACGGCAGCAATCTCGCCAATTGCAGCAAACTTACGGCTAAAGTAGACAACACCGCAATTCAGGACGGATTTCAATTGTATCAGCATAATTTTATTGTCGATAATAAAGGACAATGGGCTGTTATCCAGCAGGGAATGAATCCCGATTCTAAAACTGCCAGAAGATACCATTGGCATTCGCAGGATTTAAAATCATTTATAAATGAGCCTCATACATTTATTTATGGCGAAAATCAAGGTACTATTTTAAATCTTACGGCTCAGGCGGCCGAAAAATCAAGAGAAGGTATTTTAGAATTATCGAAAGAATCTCCAGCAAAAATCATGAAGGAAATGCAATATCTTTCTATGCCTGCACATCATGATGTTAGAATGGAAGATGTGAACATGAAAAGACTTGGCGCAATGCTGTGGACAACGCACGAAAACAGACCTGAAGATTTTCAGGAATTATTGCTTTTAAAAGGTATGGGACCAAGAGCTTTACAGTCACTAGCTTTGGTTAGTGAAATTATTTACGGTACTCCTACCCGATTTGAAGATCCGGCGCGTTTTTCATTTGCTCACGGCGGAAAAGACGGACACCCGTTTCCTGTTCCTGTAAAAATATACGATGAAACAATTGATACTTTGCAAAGAGCCATCAATCGGGCTAAAATTGGGAACAGTGATAAAATAGATGCAATTAAAAAGCTATCTGAAATCTCCAGAAAAGCCGAAGAAAGCTTTACGCCCAATGCTAATTTTGAAGCCTTGATTCAAAAAGAACGTGATGAATCTTATAAATATGGCGGAAGAACTATTTTTGGCCATGCAAAACCTCCGAAAAATAAACCTTCGAATCCCAATAATCAATTGGAATTATTTTAAAATATCGGATTCAGAAAAAGCATAAAAAAAACTCCAAAATCAAATGACTTTGGAGTTTTTTAATTTTTTTCAAACTTGTATGTTTATTACATTTCGTTCAAGTCGTTGAATTCGTGTAAAGATTTTAATGTGTTTTCGTAGAATAAAATTGCTGCGATAAGGTTTCCTTTATCAGAGTAAGGCATCATTTTTCTTTGAAATTCTACTGTAGTATCTAAGAAAGTAGAAGTACCAATTGCTTGGTTATCTAAGATTTTTTTGTGGTCTCCATCGTCTGGAATACCTAAATCTGCCATAGTAACTCCTGGTTTTGTAACCAAAGCGATGTAAGGAAGAGTTTTCACTAAAACTTTAATACGCTCGATGTACAATTCTAAAAGTTCACCTTTTTGCATACCGCTTAATTCTTTTTGATCGTGGTATTTACGAATTAAGGCTGTTGTACTGATAATACTTCTTGGGGCATTTTTTGCTTGTGCCATGATAGCGCCAGTCGTCAAGAAGAAAAGGGCACATAATAGTATAATTTTGCTCTTCATTTTGTAGATGTAAATTAGTTGTTGGTTGTGACAAAAATATATAAATTAACTTAAATCACAACTTATTTCATTTCTTTTTTTTAGAAAACTTTAACAATGAGTGTAATATCATTCAATTTCGTCGTCGTAAGTAAGAGTATCTTTAGGAATTTCGGCGATTTGATGACTGTTTCTTATATCATCTGGCGACTTAATAATTCTAAATCTTCCCGGATATTTTATCCAAATACTCTTTTTGTTGCCGTAATAATCCATAAATTCTTCGCAAACAAACACGGCATGTGCGTTTGACCAGGCCACAACACCGCAAAATTCATTTCCGGATTGTCGCTTTAATTTTTGAATTTGCTTGCCTTTTTCAAATCCCAGATATTTATAAATAGTTGGTGTATAAACTTCACCATCTTCTAAATCTTCTAATGCTTTATCAAAAGTGGCATCCTTGTCAATAATCTGTTTGTATTTTGCCATTACTGCATAAGCCAGTATTGCATAGTCTGTTATGGCTTCGGCCTCACAATTATCTTTAATAAGAACAAACCCGGCAGAAAATCTGGCTTTATCGAGTTCAGCACTTTTTAGAGTAAAGGAAGCATTATTTTTTAGTGTAATTTTTTGCTCGTTTTCGTTTATTTTCTGAGTTATAAAAAGATTGTCTAACCCGTAAATATTTAAAGCAGCCTTGATTAAAGCAATCGATGAGCAGTTGGTACGTTCTCCTTGTTTAAAGCTTTCCCATATTTGATCTGAGCTCAATTGAGAGTAACAATTTGAATAACCGAATATTAAAAATAAAAATATTGAGGTAACGGATTTCATTGTCTTTGGCTTTTATAATTGTTTCCAAAAAACTAATTTTTGGAAATTATAGATTTGCAAATCTATAAAAATCAAACCATAGTTTTTTTTACTTCGCAAAATTTATTAACAAATATAAACTGCTCTCTGGTTGAATACTTAGCAAAGCATTGTTATTATTGTTAGTAAACAATTATTATGAAGTCAAAATAAAAACGTCTCAAACAGGAATTTGAGACGTTTTAAAATTATTTTTTTTCTTCGTTGTTCAACTTATCGTCAAAATCAGGTTCTTTACCTTTAAATTTATGAGTATCAACATCATATTTCTCGTCGTTTGTTAAAACTTCATTATGATCTTTATATTGATGTTTTCTCATATCACTTCGATTATCAGAACCACTCTTTGGAGTGTTATTCGGATTTGGATTTTTTGTGTTCATAACTCTAAGTTTTAAATTTTATTAAAATTACTTAAACTCAAAATCAATCACTTATATAATCATTTTTAAAAGTTACAGGATATTACTTTTTACCAAACAAGCTAAATCTTAATGTTTCTTAGGATCATACAACATTGCCGAACATAAACAGTTTTTTCTTTCTTTACTGCTTAATATCGGACAATTGACACAGGATTTACAGTTTTCCCAAAAAACATCATCGGTAGTTAATTCTGAATAAGTAACGGGTTCAAAACCGAGTTCGTGGTTCATTTTCATTACTGCCAAACCTGTGGTAAGGCTAAAAATACTGGCATCGGGATATTTTTGACGGCTTAATTCAAAAATCTTTCTTTTAATGTTTTTTGCAAGTCCGGTATGTCTGAATTCAGGAGCAACTATTAAACCTGAATTAGAAACAAAACGGCCATCATCCCACGAAGAAATAAAAGAAAAACCGGCCCATCTTCCGTCTAATGCAAACGCAATAACGGCCTCACCTTTTTCTATTTTTTCTTTAAGAAGTTCCGGCGACCGTCCGGAAATACCGGTTCCCCGCGCTAAAGCAGATGATAATGTCATGTCGCAAATTTCCTGAACCCAAAAAATATGATCGGAATTAGCGGTTTCAACCCAAAATTCAATTGGATCTTCAAGGTTTTGATTGTGGGAAAATAAGTTGGTTTTATCTAAAATGGAGGCAGACAGAAAATCTTTGTCTGAAAAATCTACGGGCGTTTCTTGGGTTTTCATATTTGATTTATCGCATTTTAATTTAGTAATAAAGCGTAATTCTATAATTCAAACTCGTCTTTCAAATTAGATACCAATTATTGTATTATAATCCATTATTAAGCATTATCATCTGTTTACAAGTGTTTTATATTTAAAAAAGAAAATAGTGCCGTATATAAAATACTTCTCAAAATGATACGTTTTTATCATTTTGATTTAGCAATACCAACAGACATGATAATCTAATTTTCTTCCTGATACAGACAGATTTAAGAATAAGCTGGCAAGTTTTATTTAATATTATTCTATTTTTGCATTTTACTTTTCATTAGAATGAGCAATCCCCAACAACCTCTACCACACAACGAAACAGAACGTTTAGCAGCATTAAAACGTTATAATATATTGGACTCACTTCCTGAGCACATCTTTGACGATGCTACCAAACTTGTCTCTTATATATGTGCCGTGCCTATTGCACACATATCTTTTATAGATGAAACCAGACAATGGTTTAAATCTGAAATTGGAATTGGAGTATCTGAAGTGCCGCGTGAAATTAGTTTTTGCCGTTATACTATTTTAGATTCCGAAATGGTTGAAATTGGCGATACCCATTTAAACGAACGATTTAAAGACGATCCTAATGTAGTCGATGGTTTTAAAGTTAGGTTCTATGCCGGAATCCCGCTTACAACTCCTGATGGATATAATATTGGAACTATTTGCGCGATCGATCACATTTCGAAAGAACTGAATGAAAATCAAAAAAATGCGCTTTCGATTGTAGCAAAGCATATTATCAATCAACTCGAATTAAGAACTAAAAATATTGAACTTGCTGCGCAGAAAAAAATTGCACAGCGCGCCGTTTTAGCAAAAGACAGTTTTCTAGCCAATATGAGCCACGAAATCAGAACGCCTTTAAATGCTATTATTGGTTTTACGGATCTTCTTGCCCAAACAAGACTTGATACTATTCAGCGCGATTATATTAATAGTGTCCAAATTGCAGAAGAAAACCTGCTTTTAATCGTGAATGATATTTTGGATTTATCCAAAATCGAATCGGGAAACCTGACTATCGATGCCCATCCATTCAATTTAAAAAATACCCTTAAGCATATCTATGATTTATTAAAGGTAAAAGTTCCTGCTAATGTCGAATTTAATCTTTTCCTGGATGCCGATATGCCGGAAATGGTTATTGGCGATCAGGGAAGACTGAATCAAATACTGGTAAATCTTGCCGGAAATTCTCTAAAATTCACTGAAGAAGGCGAAGTTACCGTTTCTGTAAAAAAGACTGCTGAAACAGCTGAGAATTATTCGCTTAGATTCTCTGTTAAAGATACCGGAATCGGAATAGCTGAAAAAAAGCTTAAAACTATTTTTGAACGTTTTACGCAAGCAGAAGAAAGCACGACACGAAAATTTGGCGGTACAGGACTTGGACTTAATATTGTAAAGCAATTAATTGAATTACAGCATTCAGAAATTCAGGTTAAAAGTAAATTGGGTCATGGTTCAGAATTTTTCTTCACCCTTACTTATAAAAAAGCTGATGATGTTGAAGAAATAAAAACAACTTTACCGGAACATAATCAGGATAAATATAAAATACTGCTTTGTGAGGATAATGTTTTAAACCAAAAATTGGTGAAAAGCGTTATTTACAACTTTGGTTATGAAGTCGATATTGCCGAAAATGGTGAAGCAGGAATCCAATTATTATCAAAAAATAAATATGATTTAATTCTAATGGACCTTCAGATGCCTGTTAAAGACGGGTATCAAACTACGCAGTACATTAGAAACGAAATGAAGCTGAATATTCCTATTATAGCCATGACAGCGCACTCTTTAGTTGGCGAACAGGAACGCTGTTATCAGGAAGGAATGAATGGTTATGTTCCAAAACCTTTTAAACAGGCTGTACTTTTAGATGCGATAAAAACCGTAATGAACAAAGATATTCCGCTTTCTCAAAAACGAAATATCGATTTGTCTTTTATAGATGAAGTTTCCTGCGGAGATCCTGATTTTCGACAAGATATGATTCATTTATTTTTAGAAAAAATCCCGAATGAAGTAACGCAATTGGAAGAAGCCATTCATAAAAATGATGTGGATACTGCCAAAAAGCTTTCGCATACTATGAAATCCAGTTTAGATATTTTTTTGCTGAAGGATCTTAGTAATTATGTCTCTATTATTGAGAAAGAAGCCAATCTGGGAGAATTTAGTACCGAAACGGTTGGCAAAATAAATACCCTACGCAGTGAAATTACCGAAATCATTGCGATTTTAAAGGATATTAAATAACTGCAAAAAATTAACGATTAAAAATTAAAAGCTGTCATTCATAGATTAAATATTGAGTGGCAGCTTTTAATTTTTTATCGCCTCTTTTATCGCATCCATCATTAATTTATCAAATGTTCTTGATCTACATCAATCCATTTCCTATCAAATGTCAATGTTTTAAAATAAGATTTGTTTGAAATTTGCATAATAAAAGTGCATTACCCACAATACAAATTTTTAAAATCTTCTAAACATGGAAAATAAATCAGGACTTGCCTCCTTCTCTCTTTACAATATTGCTTTTACGGTTTCAAATATCGATCAGTCCATCAAATGGTATTCTGATATATTTGATTTCAAATTAGTCAGCCGTACTACATTTGCCATTCCGTCCGGATCTGCAGAAGCTGCTATTTTAAAAGCTGGCGGAATGCGCATCGAACTTTTAAATATCCCCAATCCCGAAAGAATCGAAGCTTTATTTGCTGATGCCCCGCTCCATTTAATTCCGCTTGGCAATAAATCAATTGTTTTGCAGGTTGAAGATCTGGCAGTTGCTACAAAAGAACTTGAAGAAAAAGGCGTTAATTTTGTATGGAAAGAACAATATCTGGCAGGTGATAAAATGTTATGTACCATGATTACAGATGTTGACGGAAATAAAATAAACATTTTCCAGACTAATACTCTTATCGGAAACTAACAATCATAACATTATAATTTAAGGCCGGAATTAATCTCTAATTCCGGCCTTTTTATTTCATTTAACCCGTTTATAAATACTATATCTTTGTAATTATGTTTAGTGTATTTAAAAAATATATCGAAAGTAAAGCTATTCTGTCTGATGACGAATGGGCATTTATAGAATCTGTCAGCAACGTTAAAAAATTCCGTAAACATCAACTGGTATTAAAAGAAGGCGATGTTTGGAATTTTCACGCTTTTATTTGCGACGGCTGCGTCAGACGCTACTCTGTAGACGCAGATAATGTCGAACATACCATTCAGTTTTCAATCGAAAATTGGTGGACAGGCGATCGCGAAAGTTTATTAAACGAAACACCTTCCAAACTAAATATCGAAGCCATCGAAAACGCAACAGTTCTTTTAATACATAAAGACGACTTCGATAAAATCTGCGAAAAAATCCCAACCTTCAGTTCTATTATAAGCAGCATACTTCAAAAGAGTATGAATACCACCCAAAAAAGAATTCAGGCCGATATTAGTTATACTGCCGAAGAAAAATACCTTCATTTTCTTGAATTTTATCCACAGCTTGCCAATCGTGTTCCGAGGCATATGTTAGCTTCTTACTTAGGCATTACCCCCGAAACCCTAAGCAGAATAAGAAAATTAGCTTATAAAAAATAAAACAATACGTCCCGTTCTTCCATTCTCTTGATAAATGTCAAGATTTTTTGTAATAAACATCAATGGCTTAAAGAGTGTTCCTGACGCAACTTTGTACTATAAATATTTCACTAATTAAAATATATACAAAATGTCAAAAACAATCTTTATTACAGGAACAAGTACAGGATTTGGTAAATTAACTGCAATCACACTTTCAAATGCTGGTCATACCGTTATTGCGGGTATGCGCGGAACAAACGGTAAAAATGAAGCCGTTGCAAAAGAATTGGCAGCTTTGCCAAATGTTGAAGTAGTTGATATTGATGTTACAAACGATGAGTCTGTAACAAAAGCATTCGAACAAACTTTAGCAAAACATGGTACAATCGACGTACTTATAAACAATGCCGGAGTTGCCGGATATGGTGTTTGGGAATCATGGACTTTAGACCAGATCAGAAACATGTTCGAAGTTAACTTCTACGGTGTTATTCGTACCTATCAAGCCGTTTTACCAAGCATGCGTAAAGCTAAAAACGGTTTGATTATCAACCTTACTTCTGGCGCGAGCGGTCACACTTTACCTTTTATGGGACCATATTTAGCTTCTAAATTTGGTGTAGAAAGTATTACAGAAGGAATTCAGGATGAATTAAGCGAATTTGGAATTGAAAACGTAAGTATTCAGCCGGGTGTTTATCCAACAGAAATGAACAACGGTCAAAAATCAGGTCTTCAAGCTGATAAAGCAGATATCATTGCCGAATACGGCGAAGAAGCAGCAGCTAAATTCAACGCTCTTGGCGGTGCTTTATTTGGAAAAATGGCACAATACGATATGAACCCTCAAACCATTGCCGACGGTATTTTGTCTCTTGTAAACATGGAAAAAGGTACACGCCCTTTACGTTTACCACTTGACGCTATCGCACAAGGAACAGATCAGGAATTTATTACTGCAAGAGCTGAGATTAAAGCGAAATGGCTTTCTGCTTACAGCAACTAATTCAACTTAAAATAAGGCTTTGCAAAAACTCGTAAAGCCTTATTCACTCTTCAAAATAAACTACTATGAAATCTATTATAGAAGCACTGAACTGGCGTTATGCAGCCAAGAAAATGACAGGTCAAAAAGTTCCGGATGAAATTGTGGAACGCATAATTGAAGCCGCTCATCTTGCACCTTCGGGAATTGGTTTACAGCCTTATGAAATTATCGCGATCAGCAATCCCGAACTTAAACAGCAAATTCTACCTATCGCTATGAATCAGCCGCAAGCCGTTGAATCTTCACATTTATTGGTATTTGCCGCCTGGGATAATTATACGCCGGAAAGAATTGATGGTGTTTTTAAACATCTTAACGAACAAAGAAATCAAGAAGAAACCGTAACCGAACGTCAGAAGAATTTCGCCATTAGTTACTTTGGAAATTTCACTAAAGAAGAAAATTTCCATCACGCCGCAAAACAGGCACATATTGCACTTGGACTTTCTGTAGCCGCCGCCGCACTCGAAAAAATTGATGCAACACCAATGGAAGGTTTCAATCCGGCACAATTAGATCAATTATTAGGATTGCCCGAAAAAGGATTAAGAAGTTCCATGCTTTTGGCTTTAGGCTACAGAGACGAAACCAACGATTATAATTTAAAAGCAAAAAAGGTTAGAAAACCAATTTCAGAATTTCTAACAGAAATAAAATAACTTAAAAATGAAAACAATACTTAATACAATAGAAAATTACTTGATCTCAAAAGAGATCAATTTAGAAAACAGAATCTTTACCATCGTATTCGGAAAAATAAATATTGCAGTAATATTCTTCACCGCAATTATTTTTAGTACCGATGCAAATGCGCAAAACATTCAAAGCATTAATAAAAAAACTTTAACCGATGAAGCTTTAGTAAAACAACTTCCGGGTTTCAGAAATGCTTTTGCCACTGTCAACGGTGTAAAATTACATTATGTTGTGGGCGGACAAGGAGAACCTCTTATTTTATTACCGGGCTGGCCGGAAACGTGGTGGTCATATCATAAAATGATGCCGGAACTGGCTAAAAAATACAAAGTTATCGCAGTTGATTTAAGAGGAATGGGAACTTCTGACAAACCTGCAAGCGGATACGATAAAAAAACAATGGCAAAAGATATCTACGAACTGGTACATCAATTGGGATATCAAAAAGCCAATATTGCCGGACATGATATTGGTTCTCACGTCGCTTTTAGCTATGCTGCCAATCATCCAGACGGAACTGCAAATTTAATTATGTTAGATGTTCCGCATCCTGACCAAGGTTTAATGAGTATTCCGATACTTCCTGCAAAAGGTACTTTTGGTGATAAACTAGACGAAATGCATCCGTATTTATGGTGGTTTGCTTTTCATCAGGTAAAAGGATTGCCTGAGAAAATTCTGGAAGGACGCGTGCATTTAGAACAAGAATGGTTCTTTAAATATTTGCTTTTAGATGAAAGCGCCATCAACACATTTGATCGTGCGGTTTATGCAAACGCTTATGACAGCACAGATGCAATTCGTGCCGGAAATGCATGGTATCAGGAATTTCCGCAGGATATTTTAGACGATGCTACTTATACTAAACTTCAAATGCCGGTTTTGGCTTTAGGGGGTCCAGGATTTTATTGGATGAAAGCCGTTCTGGAAAACAAAACAACCAATTTAAAAATTTACAGAGTTGAAGGAAGCGGACATTTTATTCCTGAAGAAAAGCCGGAAGCAACTGTAAAATACATCACTGATTTTTTAAAATAATTAAACACATTTGATTGGATTTTTATCCATAAGAACCTTTAATTCTAAAAATTAAACAAATGAAAACAATTTATAAATCCATCTATATGTTAGCTCTTACCACTATTTTTTCCCAAAACACATCTGCTCAAACTCCTGTAGTTAAAGGCATTGAACACATTGGAATCACGGTTCCTGACATGAAAACGGCTTTGCCCTTTTTTAAAGATATTTTAGGTTTTACACCTGTAACAGAAATTGGCCCTTTTGAACTTGATGACGCGTGGAGAGAAAAATACAAAATTCACTCTGGTGCTCAGGTCGAAAAAATCGTATCATTAAGAGCCGGTGACGGAGCAAATATTGAATTATTTGAATACAAATCGCCAAAAGGAAATAAAGAAGTGCCTTACGGAGATGATCTTGGCTGGAATCATACTGCTTTTTATACTGATGATATTACTAACAGCGTAAAATATCTTAAATCAAAAGGGATAACCGTTTTAAGTGATCCTATTGTAAGTACTGTGGGGCCAACTGCGGGCGAATCATGGGTTTATTTTTTAGCACCTTGGGGAGCACAGTTTGAACTTGTTTCGTATCCTAACGGAAAAGCGTATGAAAAAGAAAATCCGCAGACTAAATTATGGTCGCCAAAACTGGCTGGAGAATCTTTTGCTATTACCAGCGCAACAAAAATTACAGCTACAAACGAAGTAGAAAAATTACTTCAGTTGCATTTGGCAACTTGGGGCGAAAAAAATGTAGAGAAAAGAACCAAAAACTTCAAACTGATTTATACCGAAGATGTGAATATTGTAGATCCGTTTTTTATTTTAAACGGAACTACGAACTTGAATCCGTTTATTGATGATCTTCAGAAAAAACATCCGGGATTTAAATTTTCTTTGGCAAAACCAATTGAAACCCATAATAATATTGCACGCCTTTTTTGGCAGTTTGGTCCAGAAAGCAAACCGGATACCATTACTGGTCAGGATGTTTTTGCAATAGAAAACAACAAAATTAAATCGCTTTACATTTTTATCGACGGATTAAAAAAATAAATATCTAAGTCTTTTTAACTTGAAAATCCCGCTTTATGGCGGGATTTTTTTATTATATATCAAAAAATCGATAATTTTACTCAAACTCATTTTTATGTATCAGGATTTTCTCGATTATTTAAAAACAAAACTTCAAATTTCTGAAACTGAATTTGAATTAATACAGGAAACTCTTATTCATAAAAATATTAAGAGAAGAAAATTTCTACTGCAGGAAGGTGATATCTGGCGTTATTATGCTTTTGTTTTAAAAGGACTTTTACGCACGTACAGTGTAGACGACCGCGGAATTGAACATATTATTGATTTTTCTTTAGAGAATTCCTGGACTGGAGATATGGAAAGTTATTCTTCTGAAATACCTTCTAATCTAAATATTGATGCGCTCGAAGATTCTGAAGTAATATTGATTTCGAAAGTAAATTTTGAAAAGCTTTTAACTGAAATTCCTGATTTTGCAAAATTCATGAAAAAGCTGTTTGAGATTAGTTTTATAGAATCTCAAAATCGGGTTTTGTCGAATATCAGTTTGACATCGGAACAAAAATATACCAATTTTCTCCATAAATTTCAGGATGTACATTCCAGATTTCCGCAGCATATGATTGCTTCTTATTTGGGAATTTCTGCAGAAACACTTAGTCGAATTAGAAATCAAAACACCAAAAAAATATAAATATCCTGTTGTGTGTAATTATTTAAACACATAGGAACATAGTTTTTCTGTGTGTTTAAAAGGCGTTTCACTTGCATTAATTCACATATTTGTATGCGTAGAGCTTTGTCAAAGTTTAAAACTTTGACAAAGCTGCGTCATCGAAAAACACACAAAGTTATGTGTTAAAATCTAGATTTTTTTTAATCCTCTTAATAAGACATTTTTAAATCTATGTTTCTATGTGGTTAATAAAAATTTTATATCAAAAACGAAATTGATATAAATATTACAATAACAAAACCAATTGCCCTAAATGATAATTTTGATGATTGGTTCTGCTAATCAAAACATTAAGTTTATTTCTAGTTGGATCTTTCTTAAAATCATCTTCACTTACAGAAGCATGTTTTTCAAGCCATTGTTCCGGTGACATATTTTCGATATGTTCTAACATAACAGTATTTATCTTTTCCCAATTCTGTTTTAAAACTTCAAAATCAGGAAAAATTTTGCCCGATTTATCCGGAGCAGAAACAAAAATTGAATCCAGTTCAGGATATCTTTTTTTATCAAAACCCAATAACTCAATCATCGTATCGGTTGTTGAAATAAGATGCCCCAAAAGATAAATCCCCCGGTTTCTTTCGGGAGAAATTTCTTTATAGATTTCTTCTTCAGAAAGTTTGATAATTAAATTGTGTAATCTTCTATTGGATAAAAGCCACGCTCCTATATAAAGTTTAGTAGTTAACAAGAGCGCTTCATCGCTTTTAAAATGTGACATAATACAATACTTTAATTATTATAAATGTTACAAAGTTCTTGTTTCTTACTTTGGAAAACATTGATATATAATATCAAACAAATTGACTTTAATCAAGGTTTTTAGCTCTTAAATTATCTTTTTTTGAAGTAACTTAGCTCATCAAAAAGTCTGCATACGATTATGAAAAATACTGAGGAAACTCAAAATAGCGCTTTCGAATTTTTTAAAACCTATATTAATAGTAAAGTCACTATTTCTGATAGTGATTTTGAAAAGATTCGTGAAGTTGGAAAAATTAAAAAACTGCGCAAAAAACAATATCTGCTTCAGGAAGGCGATCTTTGGCAGCATTATGCTTTTGTATGTTCCGGCTGTCTGCGAACATATTCTGTAGATGAAAAAAGTGCCGAACATATTATAAAATTCTCTATTGAAAACTGGTGGGCGGGCGATCGCGAAGCTTTACTTAATGCCACGCCATCCAAATATAATATAGATGCTCTTGAAGAATCAATTTTGATACTAATTAAAAGAGAAGATATGGATAACTTATTTATTGCGATTCCTGAATTCCTCTCGATGATTAATAATCTTATAAACAGAACGTATATCGCGGCACAAAACAGAGTAAATGATGCCATGACGTTTAGTACAGAAGAACGATACAATCAGTTTATTCAAAAATTTCCCGATATTTTTAATCGTGTTCCCCTTCACATGATTGCTTCTTATTTGGGCGTTTCCGCCGAAAGATTAAGCAGAATCAGAAGTTTATCTGTCAAAAAATAACAAAAGCCTTGACCTATGTCAAGGCTTTTTTGCTTTAAAGGTCATTGGTCTTCCCCTCGCTCCTGCTATAACTTTGTCTTATTAAAATCAATATCAACAATATAATAATAAACGATATGAAAATAGGAATTATAGGAGCCGGAGCTATAGGTTTAGCTTTTGCTCAAAGAGCAGCTCAATCCGGACACGAAGTTTTTATCAGCAACAGCCGTGGAGCAGATTCATTAAAAGATACAGCACAAAGAATAGGTAATAATGTAAAAGCTGTGAGCAAACAAGAAGCTGCAGAAGCTGATATTATCTTGCTTTCTATTCCGTGGCAAAAACTGGAAGATTCGGTTCAGGATTTACCAGATATGACCGGAAAAATTATTCTTGACGCCAACAATCCCATTATTAATCCCGGATTTATTCTTCCTGATTTGGGCGGAAAAACTTCAAGCGAAATTGTGGCTTCACTTTTACCAAATGCACATATTGTAAAAGCATTCAATACTTTACAGCCTGCGGTGATTGGACCAAATAATAAAAATAGTGAAAGAACTGCCATCTTTTATTCTGGCGACAATTCAAAAGCTAAAAACAGCGTAAAAGTATTTTTAGAAACCTTAAACTTTTCTGGAGTTGATCTAGGAAGCTTGGTTCGCGGCGGCGCCATGCAGCAATTTCCGGGCGGACCGCTTGCGGGATTGCATTTATTAAACACTTCAAATTAAAACAATTAATACAATAATAAAATTCACAAATTAAAAAATTAGATCATGGAAAAATTAGCAAATAAAGTAGCATTAGTAACTGGTGGAAGTCGTGGAATTGGTGCTGCAATCGTAAAAAAATTAGCTTCAGAAGGAGCTGCAGTAGCTTTTACTTATGTAAGTTCTGAAGAAAAAGCTCAGGCATTAGCCAATGAAATTATAAATAATGGCGGAAAAGCATTTGCCATAAAAGCAAACAGCGGAGATCCTGTTTCTGTTAAAAATGCGGTAGACCAAACAGCAGAAAAATTTGGAAAATTAGACATTTTAGTAAACAGCGCCGGAGTTTCTGTTTACAGCGTTGTGGACAATGCAGATGAAACACTGGATGCTTTAAAAGAATTACACGCTGTAAATACGGCTGGAGTTGCTGCAGGTGTAAGAGCTGCAACTAAATATTTAGGCGAAGGCGGACGCATCATTAATATTGGTTCTACTTTTGCAGACCGTTTACCTTTTGCAGGATTTGCAGATTATGCCGCTTCAAAAGCTGCTCTGGCTGCCTATTCAAGAGGTTGGGCTTGGGATTTAGGAAAAAAAGGAATTACGGTAAACACCATTCATCCTGGGCCAACAGCTACAGATATGAATCCTGATAATACTGATTTCTCAGATGTTGTAAAAGCAAGTGTAGCATTAGGACGTTATGCTGATCCATCTGAAATTGCAAATGTGGTTGCATTTATCGCAAGCCCCGAAGCTTCTTTCGTAACTGGAACAACAATCACAGTTGACGGCGGACAAAATGCATAATTCAATTTTATAAAAATAAAAAAGGGTAGAAAACAATGTTTTCTACCCTTTTTGTATTCAGATTAGCAATTAATAATTAACAATTATCAACTCATTTCTTTAAAGTCTGCTTTCTAATCCTGCTTAAAGTTTCAGGCGTAATTCCCAAATAAGAAGCGACCATATGCTGTGGAACTCTTAAGGCAATATGAGCCTGTTTTTCCATAAAGTTTTTATACTTTTCTTCGGCAGAATGGCTGATACTGCTGTTAATTCGGTTTTGACTTGCGACAAAACTTCTTTCAATAATAAGGTTCACCAAATCCTGAAATTGAGGAATACTTTTGGTAAGCATTGCAAAATTATCTTTACTTATCAATAATACTTCGCTGTCTTCGATTGCATCGATATTAAAACGTGAAGGCGTTCCGTTCAAAAGGCTTTCCCGGTCTCCTATCCACCAATTTTCAATAGCAAAATTAATAATGTGTTCGTTTGATTTATCATTTACACTATACGTTCGCAAACAGCCTTTTGTTATAAAAGCATTAAAACGCCAGATATCGCCTTCCTGAAGCAGGTATTGATTTTTTCTAAGTTTGCGTACAACGGTAACTTCCCGAATCATTTCTAATTCTTCATCACTCAGTTGTATCTGATTCAGTAAATATTTGGCAAAAACTTCAAACATATCTTGGGTATAAAAACTTTAAAAAGCTAATTTTTCTAGCCTAACAAAGATAATACAATTGCTCGTTTTCTATTAAAATATATAATCTGTACTCAAGAAATTAGAATCGTGATCTCTTACAATTGAGTTAAACAATTTTTTATTGGCGTCTGTAGCTTTCGTGGCAACAAGCGAACGAATTGAAAACGAACGCAATGCATCAGAAATTGATAAAGTTCCTTCTGCGCTGTCTTTTCTTCCGGTAAACGGGAAAACATCCGGTCCGCGCTGTGACTGGCAGTTGATATTGACACGGCTTACTAAATTCACAAACGGATCAATTAAACTTGCTACTTCTCTCGGATCTTCACTAAAAATACTCACCTGCATTCCGTGCGATGCGTTGATTTGGTAATTGATTGGTTCATCGATAGAATCAAAAGGAACAACCGGAATAATTGGCCCAAATTGTTCTTCGTGATACAATTTCATTTTATCATTTACAGGATAAACAACAGACGGAAATACAAATGAATTATTGGTATATCCTCCGTTTTCATTTATAATTTTTGCTCCATTTGCCAACGCATCATCTAAACAATTTTTAAGATAAGCTGGTTTATCAACTTCCGGAAGCGGCGTAATTTTCACATCTTTATCCCAAGGAAGTCCCGGTCTTAAGGCTGCGACTGCTTCGCTCAATTTTTGAACAAATTCATCGGCAACATCTTTCTGCACAAAAATTAATTTTAATGCCGTACAGCGTTGTCCGTTAAAAGATAAGGCTCCGAGTAAACATTCATTTACAGCCACATTTATATCGGCGTGTTTCGTTACAATGGCTGCGTTTTTTGCATCAAGACTTAAAATAGAACGCAGTCTGTTGGCTTTTGGATGCAGTTTCTTTAATCCATTTGCTACATTACTTGACCCAATGAAAGCCAATACATTTACTTTTCCGCTTTCCATTAATGGAGAAATAATCTCTGCGCCTCTTCCATAAAGTGTATTTACCGTTCCCGGAGGAAATGCTTCTTTAAAGGCATTCAATAAAGGATAATGTGCTAAAACGCCATGTTTTGGTAATTTAAATAAAATGGTATTTCCCATTATTAAGGCCGGAATCAGCGTGGTAAAAATTTCATTTAAAGGATAATTAAATGGTCCCATACTCAAAACAACACCAAGAGAAGATCGTCTCACTTGTGCCAAAACGCCTTCTGCTTCTTCAAATCGTGATGATTGTCTGTCTAAATCTTTTAAGGCATCAATTGTGGCATTGATATATTCTACAGTTCTGTCAAATTCTTTGGTTGAATCGGGAAGACTTTTTCCAATTTCCCACATCAAAAGTTTGATCACCAGTTCACGCTGCTGAATCATTAAATACACAAATTTCTGCATGCATTTAATTCTGTCTTCAACGCTCATTGTTGGCCATACGCCTTGTCCGTCGTCGTAAGCTGCAACCGCTGCGTCTAGCGATTCTAATGCTTCTTTGGCAGACGTATGCGGAATTGTTCCAACGAGTTTGCGTTTAAGTCCGTCTGCTCCATTCACAAAAACAGGAGAAAAAACTTCTGTAACTTCTCCGTTCCAGGGAACTAATTTACCGTTTAAGAGATATTCTCTTTGATGAATTTCTGAAATCTGATATTCTTGGGGGATTAGATTTTCTGCTGTAAAAAGGCCGTCAATAGCCGTTTGGGATGCTTTTAAATTTTCCATATACAAATGTTTAATTGGGAATTAATTTTAATAAAATTCGTTTTTGGTTTTTAATTTATTTCCTTAACAAATTAAGGAATGTTAAACAGAACTATGTTAAAATTCTGTTATCAGTTTCAATTCATAAGCAATCAATATACATTTTTAGTAAAACCAAAGAATTCAACACCTTACAGCTATAGAAAAAATCTTATTTATTTTATTTCGCTAATTTGTTATTGAAAATTATTGATATTTAAAAAATAGAACCGCGATTGTACTTCAATAAAAATTGAATTTGTGTATATACTAATTTCGCTCTAAATTTGCCCATTCTAAATTTGGTACAAAAATTTAGTTTTAAACAAACGAATATGTGGACTACTTGCCCTGAATGCCAAGGTCGCGGTAAAAAAAGTCGAAGGCTTAGCAAAAAAGTACGGCTTAATTACCAAATGGCATTCGAAGAATTTGAAAAAACACAAGGCAATGGAACTCCTCCTGTTCGTCCTAAGGCTAACTTATACAAATGCCTTAACTGCAACGGATCTGGATTAATTGAATCTAACTTTTTTCCCAAGCCAGATACAGAAAACTTCCCTCACGTTGCTATTATTGGTGCCGGAATTGGCGGAACTGCGCTTGCTGTGGCTTGTTTGCACCGAGGAATTCCTTTTACTATTTATGAGCGCGATGACAACTTCTCTGCCCGTTCTCAGGGTTACGGACTTACTTTACAGCAAGCTAGTAAAGCGATCGAAGGTTTAGGTATTTTTTCCTTAAAAGACGGCGTAGTTTCTACACGACATTTGGTTCATACTCCCGAAGGAAAAGTGGTTGGCGAATGGGGAATTAGAAAATGGCTGCAGACTGATGCTAAAGTAGCTGCAAAACGTTCTAATGTGCATATCGCAAGACAATCGCTTCGCTTAGAACTTCTCGAACAGCTTGGCGGAGATGATGTTGTACAATGGGGACATCAATTAGTTGATTTTAAAGAATGTGAGGATGAAAGTCTCGACATAAATTTTCTGGTAAATGGTGAAATAAAAAGCACAAAAGCTGATCTTATTGTGGGTGCCGATGGTATTCGCAGTTCGGTACGAAAGCTTTTAATTAGCGATGATATTACACCTTTACGTTATTTGGATTGTATTGTAATATTAGGCATTTGCCCTTTAAGCGCGCTTGAAGGAATTGATAGTTCTTTACTGGATTCTGCAACTGTATTTCAAACCGCAAATGGCAATGAACGAATTTATATCATGCCTTATACTTCAGATTCTGTGATGTGGCAATTGAGTTTTCCAATGTCTGAAGATGAAGCAAAATCTTTAAGTGCTTTAGGGCCTTCAGCTTTAAAAGAAGAAGCTTGCCGAAGAACACAATGGCACAATCCAATTCCGCAGATTTTAGAGGCAACTTTAGCCACTCAGATTTCGGGTTATCCTGTTTATGATCGTCAATTACTTGATTCTGAATTATTAGATAAAGGAGGCTCGTCAACATTAATTGGAGATGCTGCGCACCCAATGAGTCCGTTTAAAGGACAAGGCGCCAATCAAGCGTTACTGGATGCATTGTCGCTCGCAAGAGCAATTGCAAAAGGATGTAAACCTTTATCGCAATGGAGAAAATCCGGAATCAGGAAAAGTGTATTAACAGAGTTTGAAACTGAAATGTTAGAACGCAGCGCAGCCAAAGTAAGAGATTCTGCTGATGCTGCTCAGTTTTTGCATTCTGATATTGTGCTTCATGAAGGTGATGAACCGAGAGGACGATGTTTGAAGAAAAAAGAAGCCTGACAAACTAACTGCAAATTATAACTTGCTGTATCATAATTAAATCCTACATTTTTTTGTTATATTTGAGAGTCTTTTTCTGTTAATTCAGTCGTTTCATTATTTCTAAAAAACAGCTAATCGTATGGATACAGGTATTCTCTATCAAACTGAAGCGTGGGTAATTGCGCTATTGCTTTTTGTATTAATGCTTATTTCAAGTTTTATTGGGAAAGTAGCCGGAAATCATATTCGGAAGAAAAACCCTGAAGAAGAAAAAACGACAGAAACATCTTCACTTATTGCCTTGCTTTTTTTCTTACTAGCGTTTACATTTAGCATGAGCAGCGATCGTTACGATTCCCGAAGAAAAATTGTGGTTGAAGAATCCAATATTATTGGTACTGCTATACTGAGAAGTGATTTATATCCGGATTCAACACGTGCATTGTTTCGAAAAGATTTTAAGGATTATGTCGAAACAAGAATTTCATACTACAAAGTAGGTCCCGACACAAAAGGAATTTTAAAAGCTGATAGTTTATCACAGGTTATTTCTGCGAAATTATGGAAACGTGCGACCACTCTTTCAAAAGATCCGGCTAATCTTGCTGCGACACAGCAAATGATTCCAGCACTTAATGACTTAATTGATGTTACTACTTCCCGCCTATCCGGAGAAAAAGCAAAAGTTCCCGAAAGCATTTTAGTTATGCTGTTTTTTCTTTCTATGATAATTGCGTTTTATTCTGGATATTCTGAAGGGCTTAAAGGCAAAATTGACTGGTTAGTTCAAATTGGTTTTTGTCTTTTGGTTTCGCTAGTAATTTTATTTACACTCGATTTAGACAGACCACGCAGAGGTTTTGTAAATCTTGATGTTCCAAATCAAACTATAATTGATTTGAGGAAAAATTTTGAGTAATTATTCTAACAATTATCATCATTTTTTTGTCTTTTTCTGGTTACTTGGCAAGATAATTTTATATATCTTGCCATGAAAGTATGCGTGTGCTTATCGACGCCTTTAGTTTAATTATGACCGGATATACATTGAAATGAATACGAATACAATTACTGCATCAAACCTACAAACCAAACAACATTTTGAAATTCTTGACGGACTAAGAGGCATTGCTGCGATTGCGGTTGTGATTTTTCATTTTATGGAATGGGTTTTTACTGATCCTACTCAAAATTTTATCGGACATGGATTTTTAGCGGTTGACTTTTTCTTCTGTCTTTCCGGATTTGTAATCGGTTATGCTTATGATGATCGTATAGCAAAAATGGGACTTCGTAAGTTTTTTATTTCGAGAATTATTAGGCTTCATCCACTTGTAATTATAGGTTCTGTGTTAGGTTTACTGGCGTTTTTGTTTGATCCTTTTGGCGGTCATCCAGAATTGTATAGTACGGGTAAAATTGTTCTAACTTTTATTTGTTCTTTATTTCTTATTCCGCTGCCTGTAATTGCTGATCGTGGTTTTAATTTGTTCAGCTTTAATGCTCCGGCCTGGTCGCTCTTTTGGGAATATATTGCCAATATTGTATATGCTTTTGTACTGTGTCGTATTAATCGATTTTACCTTCAAATTCTAACAATTCTGGCTGCTTTGGCTATTTGTTATGTAGCTTATAATTCAGATAATTTACTGGGAGGCTGGAGCGGTCCGACATTTTGGGACGGCTGTGCCCGAATTTCTTATTCTTTTTTAGCGGGTTTGCTTATTTATCGCTGCAACTGGGTTATTAAAAACAAACTTGGATTTATTAGTCTGACTATATTATTACTTATGGCTTTTTTAATGCCGTCTTCAGAATGGAACTGGCTTTCTGAACCTTTGATTGTTTTATTTTATTTTCCTTTGTTAATTGCTTTGGGAGCCGGCGCAGAACTGACGCCAAACCTGAAAAAGATCTGCGTATTTTCCGGAAAGATTTCTTATCCGTTGTACATGACGCATTATGCCGCCTTGTGGATGTTTGGTAATTATTATACTTCTCATAAACCAGATACTTTACAGCTAACTATTATTACTATTTCCGGAACAATTTTGCTGGTTGCATTTGCTTATTTGGGAATGGTATTTTATGATATTCCGCTTCGAAAATATTTGACTGAGAAATGGAATGGGAAAGCGGTTAAATAAGTTATTTAAAATATTAAAACTCAAATCAAATACTCAAATATGTATAAAAATACGCTGATTTTTTTCTTATCTGTTTTACTTTTTTATGCCTGCAATAAAGTTGAAAAAAAGCCAATCAAAAAAACTGCAATTGTAAGCGATACTTTATCCAAAAAAGATACTTTAACCGTTGCACACCCGCCGGCAGAAGTATATTTTGATCCTGTTAATACTGTAATCAAAGAAGAATTTAAAGACTCTTTGTCTGCAAAATTCTCAGATTTGTCAACTGATGATAAATTTATTATTACTGTTCCAAAGGGAAATATAAATGAGACAACATCAGTATTTCAAATTTTTAACAGCATTGGTGAATTGATATATGAAAAATCTTTTAAAACAAGATACATAGCAAATGGTTATCATTTGATATATATTAAAAATGATGAAGAAATGGAAAAGTACATTTTAACTGAAGCTAAAGAAATGGTTGATCCAAATTCTTTTACTGATATATCTGACAAAAATGAAATAGAAAAGGATGATGTTCTCGGTCAGTCAAAAGATGAGTTTATGAACTATGATGCCTTTATAGAATGTCAAAATGATAAAAGGCCTTTGTTCTCCATTTCACTTGCAGAAGAAGATATGACTTATATTGGATATTCTAAAAGACTGAAAAAAGCAGTTGATATTATAGGCTGTTGTTAATCATCTTTATAAAAACATTTCGAAATCTATTTAAAAATATCCAATGCAAAAAACAACTTTTATACTCTTTATAATTTCATTTTCCCTGTTCCTTTCTTGTCAGGAAAAAAAGAAAAAACACAAGAATATCCCGTTAAAAGAAATAGCAGAAGATAACTCAAAATTAGAATTAGAAATAAAAGAGGATAGCATTTATCCTGTTTATGATCTGGCAGATAATACTACAGCCATTGTTATTACCATGTTTGAATCTGACACCATATCCAAATACGAAGAAATTTACAGACGAATAAATGAAACAGATTCATTAGAAGCTGGTTTTTATGATCCTAAAGCTGTAAAAAATAAAAAACTTGAATTTTATGATACTTTAGGAATTGTCAAACTTATTAAAAGTAAAAACTTAGAAAAGGAGATTAAAAAAATCATCGAACCTAAATATTATGTTTACGGAACTAAAGGTTTTGCAGAAATGAAGGTTGATGAAGTAATCTGTAGAATTGATGATTGCAGAGAAAATTTCATTGGCCTGACCATCAAGAATTTTGATACTGCTAAAAACGGCAAACCACTTTTATGTTCTAAAAAACCATTAAACCTAAATTACGGAAAAGGCTATTTTCCCATTCAAAGAAAAATTCAAAAAATGGATGACAGCATCGTTTACAGATATAGTGATGAAGACAGCACCAAAGTAAAAGTGTTTGCTAATATTGGTCCTGCCTATTTTGTTTATAATGATGATTTTTTGTGGGGAAAAACTTCCGCTAAATCGAAAACCAAATTTCCCGAAAGAAGAATCCTTATTCATCAAAAAAACGATAAATTTAAAACAATTTATGTTGAAGGATTAGATTTGCATGGTTATCGCTGCGATTAAATCTAAATTTACGGCAGCGATACATATTGTTTGTATTCTATTTTATTATCGCTGTTTTTATAAAAAACATACGTGTCTTCACCTCCTTGATAAAACAGGTTTATTTTTAATGTATCCTGCTCAACCCATGTGTAGGTAACGTCTGCATCGGGAGCTTTCCATTCCTTATTTTTCTCTGGTAATTTTTTCAATAAATTCTTTTGCTCGTAATCTGGTGACTCTTTGTAAAATATTTCATAAGCACCGTCAAATGTGGTTTCGTTACATACACAGGTTTTATTTAAAGGATCATCATATCTCGACATACCGTTGTCGTTTTCTTTGCATTTGAAAAGAACTTCGGTAGGTTTTTCAGTCTCCTCAACCTCAATAATACTGTCAGTATCTTTATTCTTTTTTAAAAGATTTTCAGAATTGTCCTTATTATCGCTTTTTACATTTAAAGATTTATTCTCCTCATTTTGATGTTTGCAGCTTATTAACGTTAGTACAGTTATTAGCAGAAATAGTGTTTTTTTAATCATTTTTATTTTCAGTTTTATCTTCTAAAGTTACTTTTCCAAAATTTATTTTTTCCATCTCGTACATAAAAGGCATATGAGAACCTGCTACCCATTCTCCATTTCGAAAAATAAAAGATAAATGTCTTCTAATAGAACCTTCAGGAGCAAAAATTTGAAGATTATCTTTTTCATTAGGTTCATAATCGAAATCGAAACAATTTTTACTGTTAAGATCAACAAGCATTCTTTCATTTGTCAAATCTTCTGTTAAAGCTTTCTCAGGCATATACCCCATTCCATCCATTGTAGTTTTACTCCAGCCCAAACATTTTTCTAACGTCCAGGTAAAATCGACACGTCTTTTTTGTCTGTTTTTTCGGGAATTCTTGTGGTGAATAATAGTATCCATTCCATTGGGAACGCAGGTACAAAGTTTGATTTCTTTTCCGTTTTGACACATATATTTTGATATTAAAAATCGTTATTCCTCTGATATATTTTGCAATATTTCTCGTATTGTTTTTAATGCTTCTGTTGAAGTTTCACGAATGATAATTTTATTTTTTTTCTCTTTAATAAGTTCAGTAAATAAATTATCCTCGGTATTAATATCAACGATTGTTCCGCCATATTTCAATGTGGTTTCTGCAATTGCCATTGGCAGATTTGTTGCTCCAGAAGTGCCAACAATAAATAGAATTCCTGAGTTTTTAGCGATTTTTAAAGAGCTGAATTTTTTATTTGTTTTTTCATCATAATATTCATCAAACCATAAAATGTTTGGTCGCATCCAGCTGCCGCATTCTTTGCATTTCAATAATTCGATATCTTTTTCTGTCAGGTCTTCGTCTATGTCTTTGCCCTCAATTTCAGCTGGTAAATTTTCTATCTCTTTACATCCGTTAGAACATTTGATTTCTCTGGCTTTTCCGTGTATTTCATAGATTCTTTCCGTGCCGGCACGACGGTGTAAATTGTCTATATTTTGAGTTATTAAATGAAATCTGTCTTGCAAAAGGTTTTCAATTGCTACTATTTCATGGTGACTTTGATTTGTCTGGGCATTTTCAAACATCCTTTTTCTAAACAACGAATATTGCCAGACTTCTTCGGGATTTTCCTTGAAATATTTAAACGTTCCAAATTCTTCCGGTTTATGAAATTTAGTTCCTTTTATCCATATGCCATCTACTCCTCTGTATGTTGGTATACCGCTTTCTGCAGAAATTCCTGCACCTGTTAAAAATGTAAATAGATTTCTGTTCTTTTTATGATAAACCTGCCTTATAATTTCGGTAAGCTGTTCTTTCATTTTTTAATTCTCTAAGTAATTACTTTATCTTTTTAAATGTTTTATCCTCTAAACCTAAATCTGATTTGAGTATTAATTCCTTAGGATTTTTAATTTCAAAAATTAACTCTCTGAAAATATCAATTTCTGTTATCTCCCATTTTTTATTCCCTTTTTCCAAAGCTTCTTTAGTTGATTTAATTGGCGGCACAACGGGATTTTCTAAAATATCCGAAGCAGTTGCCTGAACATTTACTTGCAATGAATTCTCTCCAGCAGGTTCAACTTGTACATTTGCAACAAAAAAACCAGGTCCATATCCTTCCCTCGCTTGATCAAATAAATCTGTATTACCGTAAAATAATCCAATTAATGTTTTCTCAACAATTTCTCTTTTTTCATTTGTTTCTTCCCATGCATATCCTTCAAAATCAGCAATACTTTTAATATCTGCAGTTTTCAAAACTAAAAGAAGGTTTTCTTTTGGATTATCTGGATCTTTAAATTCATATTCTCCTATAAAGTCATTTAACTGATCATTAGTTACAGATTGAACTTTATCTTTAATTACTTTTGGAGTTATTTCTTTTGTTTCTTTTATTTCTTTCTTTGGCTCTTTACAGGCACATAATGAAAGAAACAGAAAGTAAATCATTATTCTAACTTTTATCATTCTTTATCCATTTTTATCCATTCATTAATAGTTCCTTCGCCACCAATTCCTTTTATAAAAAAATTATCGTCTTCTCTTTTTATTAAATAAGTAGGATCTAATTTTAAACAGCGATCATCTTCTCTATCATAATACAATTCTAAAATAGTACCATTCTGTATTCCTTTATACTCGCCTTCGCAAACAAAATCTCCTCTAAAAGCTTCATACTTTAAATCAATTTTCTTTTTTGTAATGGTAAAATAATAAGTCGTATGACCTTGTCCATCATTAGTATATTCTCCATCGGCTTCGGCTTTAAATTTACCTTGAAATTCTTCTGCAATTGGTTTAATATCTTTTAATTTATGAGATAATAATACCTCTGTAAAAAGCGAAATTCCTTGATTTTTAATATTGTTGTTCAAAAGTCTTTTTATCAAAACCCATTTGTTATTTTCATATACATAAAAATAATTATATGCATCGTCTTTGAGTTTAAAATCTCCTAAATCACAATCAAAACATTCTGTAATTGCTTCTATAGGTAAAAAATTAACAACAATGTAATAATCGTTTGATTCCCGGTTTAAAACTTCATTTGCCTTATCACTTACTAGTTTGTTGTTTTTATTATTACCCTTAAATAGAGCAAAAAAACCACTTGAGTTATCGGCATCCCAATAATCCCGAGTTAATCTTGATTTTCCGACATAGGTAACCGTAAATGACCCTAAATTTTCATCAAAAAAATAATAAGAAGGAAATGAAGGTGAACTGTCCTGGAATTCAAAACCATCAATTTTATATTTTTCATCCAAAAAATTGACAGGAGCTGTTGTATAATCTTTATATACCGTTGCAGAAATTTTAACCTCATCGTTTTTTTGAGTTTTTACAGCTCTTTTATTACGAACTTCTTTTGTTTCGTTTTTACAACTATTCAATAAAAATAAAAGAGCAAATAGCTTTATACAATACTTCATATTTAAAAATAAACTTTTTGAATTAATCACCTATTGAAGCAAACGCTGCAATTTCTTTTAAATCTATATAATACTCTCCTGCTATATCAGAACCTTCAAATTCTTCTATATAGATTTTTACAAAATATCTTTTTCTGCCCTCTTTTTTTACAATTTTAAACTCTCTCAAATAATTAAAAAGTATTGCATGATCATTGTAGACAACAGGCTCAAAATTATTTAAGCTATATAATTGAATATTTACATTTTTCTCTAAATTCAGTTCGCCTTGATCAATCAAAATTGCTTGTTTCTTGTAGTCGAAATTATCAGAAGATTTTACAAAATTATCATTGCCAATTTTTGCAAATAAAAGATCTGTATTAAATAAATTCATAGCATAATTAAACTCCTCAGTTTCATAGTACTCTGATAATTTGCTGGAATTTTTAGAAACTTCGTAGGTTGATTTCTTATTATAACATTCTAGATAAGATTTATTTTGCTCTGTAAAAAAAGTACCTATCAGAAAATTGTTTCTGTCAATTGTAACGTATGAATAAAAATTTGGCCCGCCAGCATTATAATCTTCTTGGGTCATTTCTATGTCATGACTTTTATACGTTTCATAACTAGGTTTATAATAGGATACCTCTTTTATAAATCGTATTTTATTGTCTTTTTCAAAATAATGAACTGTATCGTATTTCGTTGGAAAGTTAAAGGTTTTGGCTTCTTTTAATCCCATTAAACAATAGCAGTCTTTTGTAAAATAACTGTTATCATTTTCTTTTTTAGAAAGTAATTCTAATGCTGAAGAAGCTACATATAATTCTTGATTTTTATAGAGAATTTTCGAAACTCCTTTTATACTGTCAAAAGAAATAACTTCAATTTTTGCAGCATAATTTAAATGATCTGTTTTTTGAGATAAATCATTATTAGCAAATAAATCTGTTCCTTCAAAATTTGCAACAATTCCCAGAGAAGTTTTAATGTGTTTTGCCTCGCTTTCTTTTTTACACGAAATCACAGCAATTGAAACAAGAAACAGGCAGAGTATTTTTTTTATCACGTTTTGTTTTTCAGTAAATCTAGCAAATTTTATTTATCAATAAAAAGACATTTCATAGGATATTTTTTAATTCTGAAATAATTTTTATCTTGCCAATAACATAAAACCCGATAACTAAATTGAGCACCATTAAAACCAAACTAGCTATAATTCTTTTGTCTTCTATTATGCTGTATTCTTGCAAAAAAGAAGACAAAATTCCGAATCAAAAAGTAAATAAGGAAAACACACCACCAAAGATTAAAGAAGATAATGACGAAACAGTAAGAACGGTAACTTTATTCTCTTTTAACAATGAGGATAATACTGAAGTAATTAAAATATCTGGCAGCGATGCTGGCGATGAAGATGATTTTTATCTTGGCGGTGCAAAAAATATAATAATAGCTTCAACGTATAAAAAAAATCTTGAATTGAGTAAAAGTGACACTTTGGTAATTAGTGACTATAATCATATCGTAATCGATCCAAAACATACTTTAAGAAAAAAAATTCAAGGTGTAGATTATTTTCTATTTGCTATAAAAGAATCTCCTTTAGGCAACGGAGATCCCGAAATATACCTAAGTTTTATTATGCTAAATACGAATAGTCTAAAATTTTATGCATTAAAATATATAGGAGAATATAGTTTAAGATCCGGAGAATTTGTTGATGGCGAATTTACAAAAGATAAAACTCTGGAAGCTAACACTGCAATCTACAACGAATTATATCAATTTGGTGCTAAAAGTAAATGGATTTATAAGCCAACTGAGGAAGAAAAAGACATCAATTATTATAAGAATTTTGAACAAAAATGGGATGAAGACAATTATCCCGAAGGAAAAGAAAGTTCTTACCCAACTATTGTAAAAAGTACTTATTATAGTGAAAATTTATTTGAATTTAATGGAGAATATGATAAAGATCGAGTAATTGAAAATGACGATTTTAAGATTGTTTCTTATTTTCGAAACAACATTATAGGTTATGATAAAAACAAAAAATTATATTTCCCAATTGCTGTGGAATCTTGTCATGTAGGATGTGATAAGGAAATAAAATTTATATCTGAAAATGAGATTAAAATTTTACACGAAACGGATTCTGAACGACCTGATTTTATTAATTTAAGTAAAATTGAATTCGCAAACGAAGAGCTTTAATGTCATTTAAAATGCTGTTTATTAAATGAAATAGTACCATAAAAAAACATCTGACACTAAATTGCTTTAATGCCAGATGTTCGCGTACAAATCAACCTAATTAAAATCGTTATTTTACCAAATAGGAAACTTTATCTGCTTCGCAAAGCCTGAAATAACCAAAGGCATAATTATTAGCATCTGTAGTGTTTACAATATTTCCGCGGATATTTCCGGGAGGAATTGAAAACGGACTTCCGCCATATATTTCTAAAAGTAAGTTCATATAATTATAGAAGTTTTTAGAAATACCACGATTTGTAATATCAACCGTATTTCCTGCTTTCATATCTTCATGATTGAACCTGTTACTTATTTCATTTCCGTTAAAGAAATCATCATCTGTAAGGTCATATTCCGGATAAATCAGGAAACTGCTTTTAAAATCTGAAAGATAATAATTCACCTGATCGGCAGGGTCTTTATAATAAAAAGTCAGTTCTATAACATCCTCTCCTCCAAAATCAGGAACAACTGCCTGCTCTACTCTATCAATTGGCGTTACAGATGTCAGCTTTTCAGTAGCGGTAAGACTCTGACCTTCTGCTTGTACGTAAAGCGTATAATCTGCATTTAAAACAGGAACAAAATTGGTACACTTATAAACACCCGGTTCTGTTTCATTAAAAGTAAAAACAGTTCCGGTACTGTTTTCAACTCTTACCTGCGCTCCCGAAACTTTTGGTGTTGTGTTATTATAATACGGAGCTGTTTTACTGATTTTTATAGTTTGTTCATTACCAGCTGTTCCTTTAAACCATAAAATCTCAGCATCGACTACTATTCTTGTCTGTCCGGTTTCTAAATCAAGATTGACTACATCTTCACAAGATGATAAAAACAGCACACAAAACAAGCTGAATAAAACTAGTGCTTTACTTTTAAAATTATATTTATTAATCCTTTGCATACTCATTAAAATTTAAAATTATAAGAAATTCCAGGTACCACTCCAAAAATTGAAAGTCTTCTGGTTTCATTCGCTCCCGTGTCTTCATTTGTTGCAAACGTCATAGAAGCTGCATTTTTTCTGTTGTAAACATTATAAAGACTAAATACCCAATAGCTTTGCCATCCTTTCTTTTTATCCGGCTTTGGCGTGTAAGTCGCGGCCAAATCTAAATGGTGGAAAAGCGGCAGTCTGTTTTCATTTCGAAGTGAAAAGTTTGGTATATTGATTCCACCAAATTCATAATAACCATTTGCATATGTTACCGGCTGACCAGACTGCAAAGTGAAATTAGCATTAAATGACCATTTTGGATTGTATTCATAACTTCCTACAATGTTCAAATTATGCAGTTTATCATATCCAGATAAATACCAGTCACCATTTGCAATTCCAGGTTCATCAGGAGTTCTTCCCGGTGTTTTTTGTTCTGCTCTTGATAAAGTGTAGGAAACCCATCCTGTAAAATTTCCTGTATTTTTTCTAAATGATAATTCCATACCATACGATCTGGCTTTACCATTTAAGATAACCTGCTCAATATTGTTATTGGCCAATATATCGGCACCATCAATGTAATCAATACGGTTTTGTATCTTTTTATAAAATAATTCTCCTTCAAAAGAATAATCGCCGTCTTTAAAATTCCTGAAATATCCGGCCGCATATTGATCCAGTAATTGCGGTTTTGTAAACGGTCCGCTTGGTGTCCAGACACTTGTAGGCAATGGCGATTGTGTATTAGATAAAATATGAATGTACTGCGCCATTCTGTTATAACTTGCTTTTACAGAAGCATCATCACTAAAAGCATATGATAACGCCACACGTGGTTCAAGGTTATCAAAACTGCTTATTTTATCTCCTTTTCCGTATGATATAGATCCTGTTGGAGTGCCTTCCTCATAAATATGATACAACGGATTAAATACTACTGCTTTTCCATCTGCATAAGTATTAATAGTTTCATCACCTAAACGATAAAACAAACTGTAACGAAGTCCGTAACGAAGGTTTAATTTTGGCGTAATTTGATTTTCAAAATCCACATAAGCAGATGTTTCTAGTGAATATTTCTTATCCAGCTGTTTGTAATTAAAGTCCGAATCTAAACTTGTAGGCTGTACGGTACCCGGATTAAAATTATAATACTGACCGTCGATTCCGTAGTTTAATTTAAACTTATCCGTTACAATATGATTAAAACCATATTTAAGTCCGTACGTTCGAATGTTATTCTTCCAGTCAAAATCTTCCTGCTGTAAGCCAAGATTAAATTTATAATCGCTGTAAAAAACAGCTAAATTAGTATTCAGGTTTTCAGAAAATTTATGTTTCCAGCTTAAAATTCCCATTGTGTTTCCGTAAGTACTGGAAAAACGATCGTTTATATCAAAAACATCATTTCCAAAATATCCGGAAAAAGCAAGTGTATTATTAGCGCCCAATCTATAATTGAACTTCGCATTGATATCATAAAACATAGCCGAATTATTATTATCTGCCAGTTTTAAAAATAAATGTGCATAAGAGGCACGACCTGCAATAAGAAACGAACCCACATCTTTTTGTATTGGTCCCTGCACTAAAAGTCGGCTTGAGATTAAACCAATTCCTCCGTTGACTTTGTAATTTTCAAAATCTCCAGTTTGCTGCGTTACGTCAAGAACAGAAGATACACGTCCGCCAAATTTAGACGGAATTCCACCTTTATATAAATCTAATCCGTTTACAACATCAGCATTAAAAATAGAGAAAAATCCAAACATGTGTGAATCACCGTATACCGGCGCACCATCCAGCAGAATTAAATTTTGATCGGCAGCACCACCACGAACGTTAAAACCAGAAGAAGCTTCTCCAGCATTTGTAACTCCGGGTAATGTTAACAATGATTTCAAAGGATCAGGTTCTCCCATTGCAACAGGAATACGTTTAATTTCTGCCATCGAAAGTTTGTTGACACTCATTTGAGTATTCCTTACATCAACAGCTTTACTATTGGTTACAATTACCTGCTCTAGCTGCTGACTGTCAGATTCCATGTTGAATTTTATTCTTTCATCACCATCAACTGCAATCTGTCTTTCTTTGTTTTTCAAGCCTACATAACTTACAACAAGATTGTAAATACCTTTGTCCACATCTATGCTAAAGGTTCCATTAATATCTGTTGTAACACCCGTAGAAAGTTCTATGATGAAAACATTCGCTCCTATTACGGGTTCCTTGTTTTCATCAAGAACCTGTCCTGTCAGTTTATTTTTTTTTTTAGCCGTTTTTACAGCTTTTTGTTTTACAAAAATATTACTGCCTACAATCGAAAATTGAATCGATGTGTTTTTATTTAATTCATTAATAAGCTGTTTGATATCGATATTAGTATACACGTTTTTTTGCGTAAAATATCTTTGGCTGGTATTAATTTGATCTGTAAAGGCAAATTTAAAATCAGATTGATTTTCAATTTGTTTAAAGAATTCCTTTAATGTTACCGTTTGATCTACAGTTACCGTGACGTTTTGGGAAAAAACTCCCCAACTGAATAAAAAAAAGCACGCTGAAATTATATGCTTCATGAAATTTTGTATTTTTGAATTATTAAATGGAATAGTTTTATACTATCCTGACTATAGGAAGGATGTTTTTAGTTTCGCGGCTAGTGCATCCTTTTCTTTTCTATTGAAAAGTAACTTGTTTTAATTTTTCATTTACTTCATAGTTTAGGTTATACATTTCTGATATTAATTGGATAATCGTATTTAAATCTTCTTTTTTATTGATGCGTACCGTAATTCGCTGGTTCTCGTATTCCTGCGGCATAATTACTTTATATCCGTAATTTGATTCGATATAAGTGCTTACATCTGTTAGCTTTTGATTGTCAAAATCTATAAATCTGTTGAATTCTGTAACAGATGTAGTTTGGTTTCCGTATGTGAATTTTTCGCCCGGTTTTAGTATCCATTTTTCATTGCGGTCTTTTACATTCATCTGAACACTTCCTTCATAAAGTTCAACCGTTACTCCTTTTTGAGTGTATCCTTTTACTGTAAAAGAAGTTCCTAAAACTGTAGTGGTTGTTTCGTTACAAAATACCTGAAAAGGATGTTTTTTATCCTTTTTTACTTTAAAATAAACTTCTCCCGAAACTTCAAGTTTTCTATTTGATGCAAAATTACTGGCATACGAAATTTTAGAATTCGGACTCAATTCTACTCTTGAACTATCTGGTAAAACAGCCGTTTTTATTATCGAAGTTGTATTTTCAATTACATTTTCGGTAAGTTGAATTTCATTGTTTACAGGATTACTGCCATTAAAGTAAAGTCCGGTTCCTATAAGAACAAAAATCAAAACAGCCGCCGCTGCCGCAAAATAACGCCAAGAATTATTCTTCTTCTTTTTTGGAGAAAATGCCTTTGCCTGGAATTGTTCCCAAGACATTTCTTTTTCATTATCAGAATGTGAAACAGGGATTTCGTCCCATATTTTTTTCAATTCCTCTTCTATTTTCTTTTCGTCCATGTCTTTATTGCGTTAAAGTTTTTGACAATAAAATCCTTGTTTATTAAAAACACCATACACCATTTCTTTAATCTCTCTGTTCGTTTCGATTTTTAGAATATGATTACTATCATCTACCACAAAATCCATTGAACAGTCAGAAATAATAAAACGAAGAAGCACTACAATAAAGCTTGCATCTTCCTTGGTTTTAACATCAGTTTTATAAGATTCAATATGCATTTTTGTTTCTGTTTATTAGTATAACAAACGAGAACAAAAAAGTTCCTAATCGTTTTCGATTTTTTTTCGAATAAATTTACTGGCTAGGTAAATATGATTGGCAATTGTTTTTTCAGAAAGGTCTGTTATTGCCGCAATCTCCTTATAGCTAAGGTTTTGCAGTTTATGTAAAGTAAATATTTTTTGCTGCTGCTCCGGAAGTAAATTTATAAAAGCATACAGTTTTTCTTTTCTTTCTTCAAAAATAACATCATCATAGTCTTCATTTTCGATTTCAAAATTTGAAGTATCGAGCTGAATTATTTTATTTTCCCTGTTAACATGATTGATGATAATATTTTTGCAGATAACAAAGAGCTGTTTATCAAACAAAACATCTTCATTAAGTAATTCTCTTTTATTATAAAGTCTTAAAAAAGTTTCCTGTACAAAATCCTGCGGAGTAAGAACCGTAAAATTAAAACGTCTGGCAATACCAATAAGTTTATCGTAGTAATTTAGGTAAGCTTCTTTAAAAGAAGCCTCATTACCTTTTTTTAAACTTAATATAAACTTTTTATTGTCCATAACGTAAATATGATCCTTAGTCTTAACTCCATGTTCAAAATAATATTGTACACGAATTTTTTCTGCAAAGACTGTATTCCTTATTTTATTACTGCAAAGAACAGAAATTTATTCTAAAATTATTTAACAGAAAAAATATAGTTTTAAACAAGAGGTTATGAAAATCAATATTAACTGTTAAATTATGATAGCAGATACAAGCCGGAGAACTCTACAGACTTGATTTATATCCCTATATTTGTTCATTAACGATCAATTAAGTCGTTATTTATTAAATACTTATGAAACAAATTTATGCTTTTATTCTGCTTTTTATTTCGTTTCATTGTATTTCTCAAACAACATCTTCTACTGCAGATTATGATTTAAAGAAAAAACGATTATTGATCCAGTTTGGTTCAATGTTTTTGTATGCTAAAAATCAAGGAAAAATTGACGAAGACAGTTCCGTTGTATTAACCTGCAAAGCTTACAAATTACCCGTTTATTTAAGTTATGATGAAGGTTATGATGTTAAGGCCAATTTAATTGGCAATGAGCTTATCGAAAAAGGAAATATAAACGCCTACAAAAAACTTTTATCCGAATCAAAAAATGATACTCAAATTAAAATGCTTTTGCAGCTTGGTTCTTTCTATCTTTTTAAAACCGGAACAAAAGCAAATGATCTTCAAAATGCTTTTACTTCTATAAATGAAGCTTTAAAAGAAAGTAATAAACTAAACGATAAAAAATTACAGCAGCAGAGTTTGTTATTACTTGGAAAATATTACGCTCAGTCATCCCGTTTTGCAGAAAGCAAAAATTGTTTCATTAAAGTTGTAAAGGAATGCCGAAAGCAAAATGATTTAAAATCACTTGCAGATGCTTTAGCGAGTGAAGCTTTAAACCTTCCAAATTCAGATCCTGAAAAAGAAATCATTTTAAATGAAGCTATACAACTTTATACGCAGTTAAATCTGGAAGAAAAGAAAATTGAAAACCATATGAGACTGATAACCGTTCATTACGGGAAAGGAAATATCAAACTTGCCTTAAAAGAATTTTATCAAAGTTTATACGACCAAAGAAAAATAGGTTTTAAGCATACTCATTTTACCGAAGCAACCATTTCTTATATAGAACTCTTTCTTTACAATACAAAAAGTGCTTTGTATTATGCTCTAAAAAGTATAAAAACAATGGAAACTATTCAGGATTATAACTTTGCAGACATTTTTTACCTGCGTTTCGGAAACGTTTATTTAGCGCTTGGTCATTATGAAGAAGCTCTTGATATTTATAAAAAAAGTGTCGAAATGGGTCATCAAAATATGAACAGCGGCGGTTTTTACAGAAGTTATGTCAGTCTGGTTTTAGCCATGTCATCTAAAGGAAAAAATCAGGAAGCTATTAATTATTTAAATTCCATAACGACAGATTATCCGCCAGTTGATCTTTTTGATAAGATGATTGTGAATAGTACGAAAGCTAATTGTTATGAGCGAATAAATAATTTTACTTTAGCAGAAAAGTATTTTAAGGAAATGGACCGCTATGCCAGTCAATTAGCTGGTCCCGAAACATTAATGGATGTTTTAAATGCTTATTCCTCAATGGCTTCTTTTTATGCCCGCAGACATCAGGTTGAAAAAGCAAAATTGTATACAGATAAAATTTTAGCGCTGTCAAAAAAATATAAAAGAAATTATAATTCTGAAAATCTCGAAATCTCGCTTTATATAATTGATTCTGCAAAAGGAAATTATCAATCTGCTTTAAACCATTATAAGAATTATAAAAAGATAAATGACTCTATCGTTAATTTTTCAAAAAACAAACAAATCGAAGAACTCATTATTCAATACCAAACCAAAAATAAAGAACAGGAAATAAAGCTTTTAAGTAAACAATCCACATTACAAAAAAGTGAGCTAAAAAAATCAAAGCTTTTAAATACATTATCGATTTGGAGTCTTATTTTACTTTTGATTGTTATTGGTTTATTGTTTAACAGATACCGACTGAAACAACGAAATAATATTAAACTTGAACTGAAAGAAAAAGAAATAAACCAAAAAAATAAAAATCTAAGGCATTTGCTTGATGAAAAAGAATGGCTTTTAAAAGAAATTCATCATCGGGTAAAAAACAATCTGCAAACTGTTATTAGCCTGCTCAATTCACAATCGGCTTACTTAGATAATGATATGGCATTATCGGCAATAAAAAACAGCCAGCACAGAATTCATTCGATGTCTTTAATTCATCAAAAATTATATAATTCTGAAAATATTTCGACGATTAATATGCCAAATTACATTAAAGAATTAGCCGAATATTTAAAGGAATCTTTCAATTTGGGACAAAGAATTCGGTTTGAAATAAAAGCAGATCCGCTGGAATTAGATGTCGCACAGGCCGTTCCGCTTGGGCTTATTTTAAATGAAGCTATAACAAATTCGATAAAATATGCGTTCCCAAATTATGCTGTGGGAATGATTTATATTTCGGTAGAAAAAACAACCGGAAATTATTATTTGCTTACTATCGCTGATAACGGAATTGGTTTTGATGCTGCCATTTCTTCAAAAAGAAAAAACTCGTTTGGAATGAGTTTGATAAAGGGTTTAAGTTATGATTTAGACGCCAAACTTTTAATAGAAAATCAAAATGGAACTACTATAAAAATTGAATTTTTGTCTGAATTTTTAATTGATAAAAAATAAAACCGGATTGAAATATTTTGTTACAATATGGTTCGTAAACCGGATTTCAATCCGGTTATTTTAGATTTGTAACGCCGGATTTCAATCCGGCATTACAAATCATCCTGTTCATTTTAATTACATTTTTTTTTAACCTAAAAATTCAGCTGCATTGTGATTCCGGCGAAAAAAATATCTTTCCCTGTTCCCGAAGCTTTTATATAATCTCCCGCATTAAACCACGTCGATTCAAAACGAAAATAAAGATATGGATTTGGCTGCCAAATCACCTCAGTTTCAAGCTGGTTTCCAATTTTCTTGCTTGTCGTTGTGTCTCCCGGATAAATCAAAAAAGTATTTGGCCCATAAATTCCGTCATTGCTGCTGTATCTCCAAAACATATCATAATCGATAACCCAATCAATATTTTTACTCAGCTCTAAACTTATTCCGGGATGAAAATCCAGAAGATTTGACGGTCCAATTATAGAGGTTAAACCGAAATATCCACCACGCGGAAACAGCGGATTAAAGGTCTGTAATTGATTATCTCCCATTTGTTTATCACCACTTATTGCTTCGGCTTTAAAACTCAGTTCAGGATGAAATTTTATTTCATTAAAACGATATCCCAAATTGATCGAAGCTGTCCACGCGCTGATATCTTTTGAAGCAAAATCACCAAACTGATACAAAGCTTCTCCATCGTAACGCCAGTTTTCGGTTTTTCCCCAAATTCGGGTTCCTACAGAATGTCGTTCTTCTTTTCCTGCTCCGTCATTAAATGTGGCTTTTGTTCTTTCATATCCAAAATAATAAACATCAATATTTTTGATAACGGGAACTTTATTAATTACAAAATAACTGCCCCAAAACTGCCTTTCGGGAGTAGAATTATCATCAAAAATTCCGTCATGCGCCACAACAAAATGACTGTAGAAAAAATCAGCCGAAACATTATCTTTTGAAGTTAACAATTTTACAGCATCAAAAGACTGGCGGTTATTTGGTCCGTCCCGCATAGCAACCAAACGCTGTGATCCATACGTGAGTTCCTGCCTTCCCGCTCTTAAAATAAGCTTGTGATTTTTTTCGTTTATGAAATTAAAATCGGCGAAAGCCTGATGCACTTCAAGCGGATTTTGATCAACCGGACTTGGGTCAATTCTACTGTCGGCTAAACTACTTTGCGTCTGTACAAAAGCCCTGAAAAAATTTCCGGCATGAAAATCTGCATGAAACAAATAGCGTGATAAAACATAACCATCGCTGTCTTGCGGACCGTCTCCCCAATTTTCATTTTCGGCATAGAAATATTGATATCTAATACTTCCTCCAAAACTTATATAAGATTCTTTGGATGCTGAAAGCGGCAGAAACTTCATTGTTTTATACCAATTATCAGTTGTTGTATCGCTTTTTAGGAAACTATAATTTTCATCATATCGGAGCGATTTAAAATCAGGATACTGTTGTCCAAAACAGGACAATGAAATCAACAAAATCACTATTAAAATTGTATTTTTCATTGTCCTTATTTTTAAACATTTAGAAATCTTAAACAACATTATTTTGTGCTGTTTTGTTTGATATCTTTATACGCATTCGGAATATTGAAATTAAAATGAAGCCAGTTAAAAAGTTCATAACCTTTATCAAACTCTTTCATTTTAACAGCGGTTTTAGTTTCTTCTAAAGTCAGGTCTTTTTTAACCGCATTTTCAACATTTGTTTTTAATGCTTCAACATAATCAATCGTGTATTTTATTCCGGCTTTATTTGTAATTCGACCGTGTCCCGGAACTACAATATCTTTGTCGCCAATCATGTTGTAAATCTTGTTCAGGTTGTTTACGGGTTCCAGAAAATAACCGTCAAACAACCACGGAATTGTCGGACTTTCGGCAATAAAAGGATTTCCTGCCCAAAGCACATTTCCCGTCGGTGATTTTAAATACACAAAAAGATCTGCAGGTGACTGTGCCGTTCCCACGTTTATAATCTCAACAACGTTTCCTTTTCCCATATCAATCTTTAGGTTTTGATTGATGGCGATTGTAATATCTGCCGGACGATAAACACTTTCTTCAATTCCTCTTCCTTTACCAAAAAGCATAATCATAAATTGTTTGATATTCTCGTAATTTTTAGAAAGGTTTTCTTTGCAGAATTCGTTCTGAATGATAATGGTTTCTTTTGGAAGCAGATAATTTCCAAAACAATGATCGCCATGATCGCTGGTATTTACGGCATAAACAATAGGTTTATCAGTAACGGATCTTATAAGTTTATACAACTGATCGTACAATCTTTTGCTCAGCAAAGTTTCAATTACCAAAACTCCTTTTTCACCCACAATAAAACCTGCCGATGTTGCCTGTGCAATACCTTTTGTTGTTTCAGCTTCAACCGTTTCCGGCGCTACTGAATAAACATTTTCGGCAATTTTATGAAGTTTTAAAGTTACCGTATTCGCGTCCCAGATAGGAACATGATCCGGCATAGGAAATTGTGCGTAAGCTGCTGTATTACTTAAAATAAGCAATATTAGAATTGCAAATCTTAAAATGATTTTTTTAGTTTTCATTATCGATGGTTTATAGAAAATAGCTTAGAATCTTCAATTATTGAGTTGAAGTTATTTTGCAGTAAAAAAGGCTAAAAGATCTTTTTGAACCTGCGCGGTATTTTCCTGAACCAGCCAGTGTCCTGAACCTGCAATTTTAGATTCGGTTACGTTTTCTGCCACCAGTTTAGAATGGTCTTTTAAAAATGCTGCTGCAAAATATTCACCGCCCATTGCCAGTAAAGGCATTTTTAGTTTTGTTTTGGCAAAAACCAAATTGTCTTTTCCGTCCTGAGGGAAATTTCCAAACCATTTAAAACTTGATTTTGCACCATCTTTTACAGCATAAGCCCTAACAAATTCTGCAGTTTCTTCTGGAGTAAAAGGATCTTTTACGTGTCCAACCATTGGCCAGAAATTAGTCAAAAACTCTTTTTCTTTTCCTTTAACAATATCTCCCGAAGCCGGCCATGCAAAGAATCCAAACCACCATGCAGAAGCCGAAACCTGTGACCAAACTGGTTCAATTCCCGGAAGTAAAGCATCCATTAAGGCCAGTTTTTTCACTTCAGAACCGTATTGCGCCGCATAAGCATACGCTACCATAAGTCCAATATCGTGACCTGCCAGATTAATATTATTATAACCTAGTTTTTTTACTAATTCATGAATATCGGTAGCCATTGTTTTTTTGTCGTAACCGCCTTCTGGTTTGTCAGACTCGCCTACTCCTCTTAAATCTGGCGCGATTACGGTAAAATGTTTCGAAAGTTCCGGTAAAAGACGGTTCCACATATACCAGTTTTGTCCAAAACCGTGAACAAGTACAAGCGGCTCCCCTTTTCCGCCTATAACGTAGTGAATGTTGACACCATTTACTAAAGCAGTTTGGTGTTTAAAATTAGCCGGTGGATTGGCGGGTTTTACCGCAGCGGTATCTTCTGCTACTGTAGTTTCTTCGGCTGCTTTTGCCGGTTCTTCTTTTTTATTACAAGAGGTTAGAGAAAATAAACTGATGATTAAAAGGCCTGTAAACATTTTTAAAGACCCAAAATTTTGGTTAAAAATTGGTTTCATAATTTTTTAAAAATTAATTGTTGGTAATTTTTTTAGATTTTCGATTATCGAATACCAACCGGGAAACCAAAATGATGCCTTTATACGAAAAGCTATATTCTAAAGACTTTACAAATATTGCTAAATGCAATTAATAACCATATATCGCTATCAGAGGTAAAAGTGGCGATATAAAACTAAATTAGATTTTTGATTTTAGATTTTTGAATGTAGATTTTTGATTTAGCTTTGCTTTAAATAGTTTTAAAAACTTAAGAAGCATAAAAAAAACCGCTTTTCAGCGGTTTTAATTTTAATCTTATAAAGATTTGTCTGCTTTTATAAAAGTGATTTATTTTTTAGGAGCATTTGCATCACTTGGCTGTGGATCACTTGGTTCGTTTCCTTCGTTAGCTCGTGTTGTGCCTTTTGTTCCAGTATTTAATGATGTACTGTCTCCGGCTTTTATAGCATCTGAATCTGTATTTACTGCAGTTCCCGAAGAAGAACTCGTTTTACAGGAAACTGACAGCGCTATTAAAGCAATACATACCAGTAGTTTGGAGTTTAATATCGTTTTCATAATTAATTTTTTTTAAGTTTATAATAAAGCTTATCAAATTTAATTATTAGGTATTTTATTATGTTTCAATATTTTAACTATTTGTTACACAATTAAATATGGACGATTTAAATAATTCTTATTCTATTGGTGAAGTCAAAATGATATTCCTTTCGTCTAAAAGCGGTACAATCTGCCCTAAAACTAAATCCTGAAAATGTGCTGTATTTCGGTGTTCTGTTACAGCATCTTCACTTGTATATCCTTCAAACAATACGATTGTATTTAAATCAGTAATGCTTTGGTGAATGTTGTAAAACAGGTTACCGCTTTCCTGAATACTTTTTTCCTGAACAGTTTTTAGTAACTGCAAAACGTTTTCAATTTGACCTTCTTTAACTTTCCATGTTGCGAAAACATGAATTGGATTTTGATTTTTCATTTTTGTTTTCTTTTAATGAGATAATTGATTTTAAAATCATATTGACCTCTGCCGAATTTTGGAAGAGGTCAATATAAACAGCATATTATTTTTTAGGAGCTTCTAAAATAGCAATCATTTTTTCTGCTACTCCTTTTGCAGATGCAGGATTTTGACCTGTAACCAAATTTCCGTCGGCAATGCTGTGGGCTGACCAAACGGCCGCTGCGTGAAATTTTGCTCCTTGTTTTGTCAACGCAGATTCTAATAAAAATGGCACATCGGCAATGGCGTACCCTTTTTCTTCTTCATCTGTAAATGAGGTAATGTTTTTACCGTTTACCAAATATGATCCGTCGCTTAATTTTACGTTTAGTAAAGATACAGGACCGTGACAGACAGCACCTACTACTCCATTGCGTTCGTAAGTTTCTTTAATTACTTTTTTAAGAAGCGCATTTTCGGGCATATCTACCATTGGAGCTAATCCGCCGGGAACAAAAACGGCATCGTAAGTACTTACATCAACATTCGATAATTTTGCTGCTTTTTGCATGGTTTCCCATCCTTTTCCAGTTAAAAAAGCAAGATTGTCTGGATCACCTGCTAAATTAAGTGCGTCTAAATACGGAGTGTCTCCGGTTAAACTTGCAAAATCAATTTGATAATCTGCTCGGTCAAATTCAGCATATGGATGTGCTACTTCAGGAAGAAAACTTCCTGTTCTTCTGTTGTTTGGACCAATTGTATTTGCATTTGATACAATAATTAAAATTCTCTTTTTCATTTTCGTTTCGTTTTTGTGGTTTGTTTTTTCTTCCGATACTTTGTTTTCTTTTTTAGTTTGTGCACTAACTGCAAAAAAGGAAAGTGCCATTGTCAAAATCATAATTTTTTTCATCTGTATTATTTTTTAATTGGTTATGAATTATTTACAAGACAAATTTATATCGGCATGCCTCCTGAATGCGAGGAGGCAAGTCACAAAAAAAGTGTGACGAAAATCACACTTTGATAGGTTTTAATGATGCTATTTATTGCCGGAGTAAAGCCTGCTAAGGGTTTCACGGCTTACACCCAGATATTCTGCAATATATTTTTTAGGAATCTTCTGCATTAAATTGGGATAAAGATTGGCAAATTCTTTATATCGCTGCTCCGGTTTGTTAGAAAGTAAGGAGATTATTCGCTGCTGAAGCGCAATATATCCCTTGGTTAGTTTTACCCTGAAAAAGTGTTCCATTTTGTGCAATGCAATCGAAAGTTTTTCTCTTCCTTCGAGCGTTAAACACAAAACTTCTCCCGCTTCCATACAAACAACATACATGTTTGCAGGTTTTTGATTGAAATAAGAAATATAATCAGACATCCACCAGTTTTCGGTTGCAAACTGTACGATATGTTCTTTCCCGTCATCATCAAGATAAAAAACCCTGAAAATTCCGCTTACAATAATGTATTCGTACTTTGCTTCGTCGCCCTGACTAATCAAATATTGATTTTTTAAAACCTTTCGTATGGTAAAAAATGGTTTTATCGATTCAAATTCTTCATCAGTAACCGGGATAATTTCTTCAATATGCTTTCGTAGTTTTTCCATAATTCAGTTTTGTAAATCAAAGATAAAAGATTTATTGCTTTTCGTTATTACTGCTTTACAACCTTCAATGATAATTAAGTAATTGTTTGCTAAAATCGTATAATAAAATAGGCTGACTATGTGAGTACTTTTGAAATAGCGTGAAACTTAAATCAAGGTTTCGCTGCTGACTTAATTTTAAAAACATTCTATATGACAGCAGATAATAATAGATATTACGATCAGGATGATAGTAATATCACAAACGACAATCAGAGTTATGTTGATCAATATCAGCAAGAACACATTGGAGATCAAAATAATTTTGAACACGCTTATTCTTTAAACGAAGATCAGAATTATCTGGATAATGAATTTTCGAATGCACTTGAAAGAGATGACGATGAAGATTTAGAACAAGATATTGACGAAAGTGAATTAGAAGAAGATGATTTTGATGAAGAAGAAGATCTTGATGAAGATGATCTTGACGATGATTTAGTAGAAGATTATGATGAAAATGACCGCGAGCCGGAAACTTTTGCCGACGATGGATATAAAATTGATTAATCTGAACCTTATAAAATTTTAAAGTGCTTTATTCAAAAGATAAAGCACTTTTTTTTACCTGCAACAAACACAAAAACAGGTATTTATACCTAGAAAAAGAAAAAATAATTGCTTAAATTTGAGAGAACAATTACGTATAAGCAGGTTTAACTAAATATCGGCACAATATGAAAACAAACCCAAATCAATCTGTAAAACACTTAAATAGTAATGATTTCGCTTATTCTGCAAAAATTTCAACTCCAAACGGAGAAAAAGATATCCAATCTTTTCAAATTGGAGATTCAATTTTAGCTTTTTCGGCAAAATTAGAATCGGGTACCGTTAAACTAACTGCTTCTCAGGCAAAAGTTTCGTTTAGCAATGGTATCGAATGCAGCAAACAAACCCGTATGATTTATCTGGATTTAATGGACTTTCAAGGTTCATGTAAAAATATTACCTGCAGCGCAGATCAGCTTTTTTTATTGAGTAACGGTAAATATGCTCCTGCTTCGCAATTGCAGCCGGGACAAGAACTTGTCGATAAAGAAGGTAATCCCATTCATATAAAATCAGTTAAAGCAGGTTCATTTCGCGGAGGCATTCATAGTATTTCAACAAATGCGGCGGTTGGTGATATTCCTAATGGTCATTTATTTGTGGCAAATGATATAATAATGGGAGATTTTTCACTTCAATTGTATTTTGATTATCTTCCTGACGATTTGAAACAATAAAATATGCCTTGGAATATTCTTGAAAATTTATGGAACCGTACTATAAATACATCCGCTGTTATAACGGATAAACTATGGGATCTGGAAATGAAAACCTTGTTCCAGTTAGGTATCAGCATGGAAGATACGGTTCAGTTTTTATATTTTGAAAAACCTGATTTTGAAACTTTTAAAACCTGGATTAACAATCAAAAGAAAAACGGAAACACTGTCGCAGCTACTGTAAACAATGTGCTTTCAGAACAAGATCTTGAGTTTTGGGATAAAAATGGTTATGTAATTATAAAAAATGCTGTTTCGCAAAAAGACTGCGAAGATACCGTTAACGCCATTTGGGATTATTTAGAAATGGATCCTGATAAAAGCGAAAGCTGGTACAAAAGACATAAAGATCAAAAAGGTTTAATGCTTAATTTTTCTGATCACGAAACTTTAAATAAAAACCGTTTTTCGCCAAGAATAAAAAAGGCTTACGAACAGCTTTATAATTCCACCAAAATTTACAAAACCATTGACAAAGTCAGTTTTAACCCGCCTGAAACTAACGAGTTTACTTTTTCAGGAAGTCCGCTGCATTGGGATATTAGTTTAAAACAGCCCATTACTTTTGGATTTCAGGGACTGCTCTATCTTACAGACTGCGGTATTGATGACGGCGCTTTTCATTGCGTTCCGGGATTTCATAATAAAATAAATGACTGGCTTAATGATCTTAAACCAAATGAAAATCCAAGAAACAAAGCCATCGAAACTTTAAAACCTGAACCTATTACTGGCAATGCAGGCGATTTTATAATCTGGAACAATACTTTACCGCATTGTGCATCACCAAATAAAGGTTTAAGTCCAAGAATGGTACAATATCTTACCTATCTGCCAGATGATTATGATGCATCCGGAGAATGGATTTGATTTTTTATATAAGTGAATCTTCCGGATTGCACGGAAAATAAATTTTTATATCTGTCCCTACTCCTAATTTTCCCGTTGCATAAATATTGCCGCCAACTGTCTGCATAATTTTTTTGCATAAAGCCAAACCTACGCCAGAGCCGCCGTATTCATCCTGATTATGGAGTCTTGTAAAGACTTTAAAAATTGTTTCGGCATATTGCTGTTCAAAACCAATTCCGTTATCAGAAAAATTAACCCAATGGCAGTAAATTTTATTAGAATGCCCCACCAATTCTGCCTCTTTTGAAGCCGTGATTTTAATTACCGGCGTTCTTTCCTGCGAAGCGTATTTTAATGAATTTTGAATAATATTAGAAAATAACTGACGCATTAAAAACCCAATGGCGTGAACTTCGGGAAGGTTTTCACTTTCTATAACTGCATTCTTCTCAGCGATATTTTCTTTCATTTCTGCTAAAGTTATCTCCAAAATCTGATTCAGATCAACTTCTTGCAGCGCATCTCTGGTATATTTTATTCGGGTAAACTTTAGGATATCTTCTAATAAAACCCGCATTCTTGCCGCAGATTTTGATACTCTTACTAACGAACTGGAAATGGATTCTAAAGGAATAACATCTAATTCTGTCAGCATTTTTGAAGTAATTAACTGAATTTTACGCAGCGGTTCCTGCAAATCGTGTGTACTAATCCAGTTGATATTTTCAAGTTCAGCATTGGTTTCGCGCAAAATTTCACTTTGCGTACGGTATTTTTCTTCCTCTTCACTAAGCATTATCATCATCAAATGGTTGTGAAGCGTATGTGCATACTGGGTTGCGGCATTAATTTCGTACTGCTTCCAGATGTTGCTTTGGTTTTTAATAATTTGTTTCCAGATATTAAATGAATTTCTGGGATGCAAACCGTTGCTGTCTTTTACAATAGCTTTTTCGGGATCGCCGCCCCAGTTAATTTCTGAAATTGTTTCGGGCCTGTACCAGATTATATGGTTGGCACTGTCGAGAGAATGATAAATAATACCAGCAAAATCAGAGCATTCTTCCATTTCCGGAAAATGATCCCTTAACTTATTTGTGCTAAATGTTTTGTCTGTTGTTTTCTTACTAATCGATTCAATTAGGCTTATAATCTGTTCATTTGATGGCGTTAAACCGTTTTTGTAAATTTTATCTTTTACCAAAACAGAAACTCCAGACGCATTACAAATATTCAATAATTGTGGTGACTTGATAATCGTTTCTAATGAATCCTCTGTAAGCGGAAGTTCTAAACCGGATAATAATTCGAGTGCCAAAGATGTTTTTCTGGCATTTACATTTTCATCATTTGATTGTCGTATATCGATTTGAGAGGTAATAAACTGCCCCTGAAGTTTTGCTGCGAGCCTGATTTCCGGCGAAATATTCTTTTTAGAATAATGATGGCAGGCTATCAAACCCCAAAGTTTGTCCTGATGAATAAGTGAAATCGTTAGTGTCGCGCCAACGCCCATATTTTTTAAATATTGAACATGAATTGGAGACGTGCTTCTAAGTATCGAAAGGCTTAAATCCAGATTCTTATCTTCCCTGTTATCATCAATCGTAAAAATAGGAACGGGTTTATAATCAATATCAACAATTAACCTGAGCTGGTTTTTTATATACAATTCTCTCGCCTGAGGCGGAATATCGGTATGCGGATAATGTAAACCTAAAAAAGGTTCAAGGTCTTCCCTGCAGTTTTCAGCAATTACTTCACCATTATACTGTTCATCAAAACGATAAATCATAACACGGTCATAACCGGTAATTTCGCGGGTTCCCTGCGCAACAAGTGCACACAGGTCTTTAAGAGAACTTGTATTGTTCATTTGGGTTACAAACTGAATAGTCTGCGTATAAACATCTGCCAGTTTTTCTCTATCGGGAAATTTTGGCTCTGCCTCCAGAACATAAATATCAAAACTCTTGTGAATGCTTAACTGAAATTGCTTTTCGAGCAAATTAATTTCAAGTGGAAATACATTCTGAATTTTATCTTCATTTAAATATTCTAAAATCAGCTCCTGCGATTTTGAACCAAAAACTGCTGTTAAATCCTTTCCTAATACTTCGGTATGCTGTATATCAATAAATTCAGCAATATTAGCGGTACAAAAATCTATTTTCCAATCGGCATTCAGGCCAATTAAAAAACCATGTGGCTGTATACTTCCCGGAATATGAATTGGTTCGTGCTCACAGTTGGTTAGTGTAACAATATTGCGATTAACTATATCTTTAATCTTCATTTTCTTTATGCCTTCTCAAAGTGATTGTAAATACTATCAAAAGCATATATAGCTCCTTTTATGATATCGTCTGCGCAATTATAATCTTGTTCATATTCAGCAAGTACATTTAGAAAATTTTTCCAGTAGCTGCCTGTTTTGTCTCCGTAACCTTTAAAATACGATACACCCAGATCGTTAGAAAGCTGCGGGTTAAGTACAATGTTTTTTAGTATAAATCTTCCGCCTAAACTTGAACCTTCAATAACATACAAAACGCCCAGCGCAAAAGGAACTGTCATTTCTGTACGATCAAAAACCTTTGCCGATCCTGTTTTTTGGTGATGAAGGAAAAGAAAATCTTCTTCAATAAGATGTGTTTTTTTTCTTTGTTCTAAATCTTCAACAATACCAGAAAGTAAGGGATATATTGTGTCTTCCGTGTTTTTATGAACGTCATGCATTAAACTTAAATAGTGAATATAATCTTCGATTTTCATCTCTGGAGACAAAATAGAAGCTGACACCGGAAGGCTTTCTAATTTTTTATGAGAAGTAGCGGTTTGTGTTTTTATATCCGTCAGAAATTCTGAAGAAAGCAAAGAAGCGGGGTTTGTGTTCATTGTAGGTAATGTTATGCTGTTAGGAGAATTTTTTTATTTCTCACTAAAAACAAATTTATAAAAAAACATTGCCAATTTTTTAAAAAATCTATTACAATTTCTTTTTAATTGCGTTATTTCTCTTTCAAATATTAAAATTTAAAAATTTCTTTAAGTTCTATTATTTTCTTTCCTGTTGGAAGTATTTTTGGGGCCTTCACTAATTTCTGTGCCAAAAGCTGTGTTTCAAGCGGTTTAAACTTAGTAAGAATGCCAATTGAATTGAGGAAATTGAATAGTTTAACCGAAATTTTTTCGCCCAGTCGGTCAGTATCTTCACGTACCAAAGGTCCCGGTCTAAAAATAATATACTGCTCAAAATTAAGTTCGGCGATATAATCTTCCAGCTTTCCTTTCATTTTAGAATAAAAAACACTGCTTGTGGCAGAAGCTCCATAAGAAGAAACAAGTACAAAAGATTTTACTTCATTTTGTTTCGCCGCAACGGCAAATGCAGCCGGAATATCAAAATCTATCTTCCATTGTTTTTCTTTAGATCCTGCAGCTTTTAAAGTTGTTCCGAGGCAGGAAAACAAAACACCTCCGTTTATCTGATCTTTAAAAGATTCAATATCATCAAAATTGACAATGTGTTCTGTTAATTTAGGATGTTCTTTGCCCGAAGGTTTTCTAACAAAAGTTACGACAGAAGAATAATCATTATCCTTGAGCAGTTCTTCTACCAAAAATTTCCCGGTTGAGCCTGTAGCCCCAATTACCAATGCTTTCATAAATTCAAGTTTAATTGACTGGTTGTACAGCGTTAAAGATACTTAAAAACAATGAATTGAAAATGACATTTTAAACAAAGCAAAATGGCGTTTTAAACAAAATCGAAAGTTTTGCTTCTCTATAATTTTGCTTCATAAACAATTAAACATTTATAAAAATGAAAGCAAATAATTATCATGGAGCATTACAAAACCCTTTACAATCAGGATTTAATGCAAAATCGACTGCGGCAGATGTAATTAAAGGAATTGACCTGACAGGAAAAATCGCCATTGTAACAGGCGGACACACGGGCATTGGTTTAGAAACTACTAAAACACTTGTAAATGCCGGAGCAATTGTAATTGTTGCGGCGAGAGATATTGCAAAAGCGCAGAAAAATCTTGACGGAATTGCTAATGTAGAATTGGAAGCTTTAGATTTCATGAATCCGGATTCTATAGATTCGTTTGCATCAAAATTTCTTTCTTCAGGAAGACCGCTTCATCTTCTTATTAATAATGCGGGAATTATGTGGGTTCCGTTACGCAGAGACGGTCGTGGTTACGAATCGCAATTGGTAACCAATTATTTAGGGCAGTTTCAGCTTACGGCAAAATTATGGCCGGCACTTAAAAAGGCAAATGGCGCAAGAGTAATAAATGTATCTTCATACGGACATCAAATGGCGCCATTTAATTTTGACGATCCTAATTTTCTTCACCGTGAATATCATACTTTACAAGGTTACGGACAATCTAAAACGGCGTGTAATTTATTTGCTTTAGAACTGGACAATCGTGCAAAAGACTTTAATGTTAGGGCCTATTCGCTACATCCGGGAAGTGTTTTGGGAACTGATTTAGGAAGAGATGAACCTATTGAATTATTCAAACAAATAGGAACGCATGATCAGGATGGAAATTTAAAACCAGAGGTTGCTGCTTTATTAAAAAACGTTCCTCAGGGCGCTGCAACTACGGTTTGGTGCGCTGTAAGTCCTTTATTGAACAATATTGGCGGTGTTTATTGTGAAGATGCTGATGTTGCCAGATTAGATCTTGGAGAAGTTGAACACAAATTTGATGATCCTTCAACCATATTTGGTGTTCAGCCTTATGCTGTAGATCAGGATAATGCAAAAAGACTTTGGGATTTAAGTGAACGTTTGTTAGGAATGTCATTTGACGTTAGTTAATCAGGATTTAGAAAATAATATACCGTCAGGATTTTTATCTTTGATAATCGAAGAAAAAAACCTGGCGGTTAAAACAGTGTAAAATGGAACATATATCAAAATATTTAACTCCTGAGATCAAACTTTCTTGTTATGAAGATAAGTTCTTCAAATCTGATTTGGTTTTTGATGATCATATGCTGATTTGGTTTATTTCCGGAGAAACCAAAATCATACAAACGGATGCCGTTTTTACCTTTAAAGCCGGAGATATTTTCCTTATTCCCAGAAATTTACTGGCAACTATTATCAATTATCCCAAAAATAGCCAGCCGCACAAAACGGTTGTCATGCATCTTTCGGTAAAACGTTTAAAAGAGTTTTATAAGAATGTTGACTTAAGTGCCAAAACAGGTTCTGAACAAAAAATCATTTCTTACAGCAATCATCCGCTATTAGAAAGCTGTCTGGCTTCCTTAATGCCTTATTTTGATATTGAAGGCGATTTTCCGGAAGATATTGCTTCTTTAAAAATAACCGAAGCAATCACTATTTTAAGAACAATCGACAAAAGAATTGATGCTGTTTTAGCAAGCTTTGACGAACCGGGAAAAATTGATTTGATCGATTTTATGCAGCGTAATTTTATGTTTAATATGCCAATGGAAAAATTGGGTTATTTAACAGGCCGCAGTTTATCAACTTTTAATCGGGATTTTAAAAAGTACTTTAATACAACGCCTCAAAAATGGCTGACTAAAAAAAGACTCGAATTAGCGCATTATCATTTGGCAGAAAACAAAAAAAAACCAACCGAAATATATTATGAAGTTGGTTTTGAAAATCTTTCCCATTTCTCTTTTGCGTTCAAAAAACAATTTGGTTATTCGCCAACAGCATTAGCCAGTATAGAATAAACTATTTTCTTGGTTTTATTCTAACCGAATCTTTATCAATATTTTGCTTTTTTGAAGAGCTGGTGTAAGTAGCGCCATCCTGAGCATCTTCCCCTGGTCCTATTCCCGTTCCGGTTCCGCCTTTTGCTGTACCTTCTTTTCCTAAGTCTTTATTGGTCGTTGAACTTGCAGCGCCTGTAATTGGCTTGCCCGTACTTTTATTAGTTCCGGTTTCATTTGTGCCTGTACTATCTACAGGCTTTTTTGTACTGTCTGTTACAGTTGTGGTTTCAATTTCATCGCTGTAACCATCCTGATTATTTTTACATGAAAATAAAACTGTAATCAGAATAAAGAGTAAGGCTATATTTGATTTAAAAAATGATTTCATAATTATAATTTTAGTTTGTAAACTTTAAATTTATTTTATACACGGAAGCTGTAATACATTAGCATTCAAAGGCTGCTCTATTTTTCTTTCGAGTTTTTCACTATTGACCGTTATATAAATTTCCATCGAACCCGTTCCAACTTTCAGCGCAAGAATATGTCCGCCATAAGCATCAAATTTATCATCTGTGGCAACTCCGTGAATGTGCAGGGATGGTTTTCCTTCATTCCATGCAATTGAGCCTGTTAAACTTCCCATTTCGACCTTATTGAATGTTTTAGGATTAAATTTCTTTTGATTAAAATCGTAAAATCCAAAAGTAACTTCCTGCGCAAAACCAATTCCGGTAAAGTTTGCCGAAGGAATCTGCTGTTCTTTCGCTAAGTTTTCAATCAAGCTGAGTACATTATCTCCCTCACGCAAAACCATCAAATACCCATAAGTCGTTTTGGTATAACGGCATTTTTCATTGTCATTTTTTTGCTGCGCCTGCACATTTACAGCCATACATAAAAATGCTCCAAATACTATTTTTCTAAATGATAAATGCATCTCCTGAATATTAAATAATTACAATTTTAAAATTACCCAGATATGTAAACAAATCTTTACACTATTTCGATACGATTATTACAAAACTTCTACATCTGGCTATTTAATTACTTTTTTGGGCAATAAATGGCTTAATCAATTGTTATAAATAGATATTTAGAAGTCAAAATTGCTTCTATACATTTCAAAATAAATTTAAGTATGAAAAGAATATTGTTTTTAATTATAATCGTTACTTCACTTCAAGCTTATTCTCAGGGAGAAGTTAAAGGGAAATATCAGCCTATTCAATCTAAAACTCCGGAAACTAAAGAAGTTATTCCGCCAACGGAAACGCCGCCGCCGGATGAACCTACTCTTGCAAAAGATCCGATTGTTTTAAAAATAAATCCAGAGGAACTTTTTAAGGACAACACGCTTTATAAAAGAGAGGCAAACGTTGAAGGTATTTTTTACAGAAGAAATGAATATTTAGGTGGTTTTGTAACCAAATCAACAACCTCAACCATTCGTTATCGTGATGCTGCTTTTGTTGACGGTGATAAAATTAGAGTATATCTTAATGATAAAGTGATCGAACCGGAAGTTAGTCTGGTAGGAGAATTTAAAGGATTTAAAATAAACCTGGTAAAAGGAATGAACAAAATTGATTTTGAAGCTTTAAACGAAGGCTCAGCATCACCAAACACAGCCGAATTTCAGGTTTATGACGACAACGGAAAAGTGATTGAAGCCAGCCAATGGAATGTTGGAACTGGTTATAAAGCTGTTATTATTTTATATAAAGACTAAATTTAACTATTAATTCAAAAAAGCCTGTAGAGAAATCTACAGGCTTTTTACTTTTTACTATTCACTGATCACTTTTTCACTGATCACTTTTCACTGATCACTGATCACTGACCACTAATTCACTCCTTTCTTCCATACATCAAAATCCTTTTAAAAGAATAAATAGCAGGAAGTTTAGGAAAATTTACTGCAATTCTCTCTTTATATGTTTTAATAAAAAGTTCTTTTTGTTCGCCTTCAAGCCTTTCGATATAAGGAATTAATGCCGAACCCGAAATAAAATTATAAAGCGTTTCGTGATCATCAGCAATAATGGGATACACTTTCTGAAGGATTTCAATATCCTTAAGACCGCCATCAAAAAGTATTTGTGCATATTCATCAAGACTTAAAACAGGAGAATCTCTTTTATAGCCTTTTAAATACGATTTAAACGGTTCTTCATCAACAAGGTCAGAAAGGATTTTATTGAGTTTATTTTCTGGCTGAACGGGCATTTGTACGGCAAACTGCCCATCTTTGTTCAGTAATTTTAATAAATTCGGAAACAAACTTTCATGATCATTTGACCATTGTAAAGCGGCATTACTAAAAATCAAATCCCATTTTTCTCCTGAATGTATGGTTTCTTCTGTAGTTGCTTTTTTAAAATGGAGATTATCAGTTTCTAAGGATTTTGATTTCTCCAGCATTTCTGCAGAAGAATCTATGCCAAGAAAATGAGCCTCTTTAAATTTATCTGCCAAAATAGAAGTCTGTTCTCCCGTACCGCATCCTAAATCAATAGCTTTCATTCCTTTTTGCGGTTGTATAAATTCTATTAAATCATAAAATGGTTTGTATCGAATATCTTTAAACTTGTTATAAACATCTGGATTCCAAGGCATATTTTGATTTTTTAAATTTAAAATAAGAGAACTGTAAACTCGCATTTTGCAAGAAACACTAAGATACTAAATTTCAATTTTTGCAGATTAAAACCAACTCACAATAATCTCATAAAAAATAATTACATAAATCGATTTAAAATTATACCGATTGGTATATATTTGTATAACTAAATCATTTCAAGATGAGTAAAGCAGAAAAAACTAAGCAATTTATAATTGAAAAAACAGCTCCAATCTTTAATACTAAGGGTTACAGCGGTACATCTATAAATGATATGACAACGGCAACAGGTCTTACCAAAGGAAGTATTTACGGTAATTTTGAGAATAAAGATGAAGTTGCCATTGCTTCTTTTAAGTTTAATGTGAAAAAGCTTCACGATGTTTTAAGCCGGGAAATCGAAAAACAAAGAACTTTTAAAGAAAAATTGCTAGTTTATCCACGCGTTTATGCCAAATACCCAAGTCTGGATGTAACTCTTGGAGGCTGTCCTATTTTGAATACTGCTATTGAATCTGATGACACACATCCGGTTCTTAAAAAATATGCCGAAAGAACGCTGTTGTATTGGAAAGAGAAACTAATGTACCTCATCGATCAGGGTATAAATGCTGGAGAATTTAAAGCAAAATCAATTAATGTTGAAAATACAGCTTTAACCATAATTGCATTGATTGAAGGCGGCATGATGATAAGCAAATTAACAGGAAGTGATACTGATTTATCTGCCATAATGCTTTCGCTTTGCAAAATTATCGACGACTTAGAATAAAGCAATAATCTACCGATTGCTTTTTTTACATACAAAAATATACCGATTGGTATAATTACTAATTTAAAATTTAAATAATGAAAACAAAAACAAGATTAGAAGTGTTGCAAGATCACATTGGCGGAGAATTTGTGCTTTCGCCTTCTCCATTTATGCTTTGGATGAAACCCATTGTTGTCGTGGCAGAACCCGGAACAGTAACTTTTAAATACCACATTAGAGAGGAAATGACGAACCCAATCAAATCTTTACACGGCGGAGTTACTGCGGCAATTGTAGATGATTGTATTGGTGCAACGTTATTTTCGCTTGACGAGGAACATTTTTATACCACAATAAACCTAACTATTGATTACTTCGCTCCTGCGCATTCCGGAGACAATATCCTGGCGAAAACATCCATAATAAAAAAAGGAAAGCAATTCGTAAATGCACAATGCGAAATTTGGAATGAAACCGAAACAAGGCTGATTGCCAAAGGATATTCTAATCTTTTTAAAACCAACGTAGTCAAAAAAGTTCTTTGATATCGATTCACTTTTATAAGAAATGGCGTGTAAAATGGAAATAATATAAAATATGTAAGAAATTATGTAAAAATTTAAAATATATAGGGTTTAAATTTGAGCATAGTAAATTTCTTAAATATTTGATTTATCGTAACTAATAAGTAAGTATTTTTCTAGTTAGAAAACTGGTTAGTGCAGCTTTTTTTTACAATTTAAATAATTTACAATCATACTTTACTTTCCGTTTTTTATAAAAGTGAATTCTTAATCATGCAGTAGGAAAAAGCAGTTATTTGCTGCAGGCAGATATATAATTAAGGGTTTAGCATTACTTGAAATATAGTTTTCGACAGTATCTAATTTTTAACTAAACTAAAAATTATGAAAAAATTTGCCTTATTAATTTATATCATTTCTATTCAAAGCTTTGGACAGATTTATGTTGGTGCAAGTACTCCCGTTTATGTAAAAAACCAGGTTCTTTACGTAGGGCAGACTATAAACCTTGCCGCAAATTCAAATTTATATCTGCGTAATTTATCTCAGTTGGTTCAGGGTACAACAGGAACTTCGACTAATGTAGGAACCGGAATAATTTCTGTTTATCAGGAAGGAAGCGCAGATAATTTTGACTACAATTACTGGTGTTCTCCCGTAGGTGTAAACGTAGCTGCAACCGGAAACCGAAATTTTGGTATTACTTTACTGAACAGGCCAACGACCTCAACGGCATCGACTGCTGCAACAATCCTGCCGTTAGCAAGTTATGACGGAATTGCAAATCCGCTTTCTATTGCGTCAAGATGGATTTATAAATTGACCAATGCTAATAGTTATTCGCAATGGGTTCAGGTAGGAACTACTACTACACTGGCACCCGGTGAAGGTTTCACCATGAAAGGAACCAGCGGAACTGATGCTGTAGACCCGGAAGGAACTGGTGCAAATAATCCCGGCGGAACTGGTGCTCAGCGTTATGATTTTAGAGGAAAACCCAATGACGGAAATATTACCGTTACCGTTGGTGCGGGAAATGCCTCAACCTTAACCGGAAATCCATATCCTTCTGCCTTGCATTTAAATGCTTTTTTATTAGATCCACTAAACAGTGCCTGTACGGGAATTGCTTATTTCTGGGAACAGGACAAAACCACAAATTCACATTTAATTAAGGCTTATAGGGGCGGATATGCCACTTATTCACCCGGAAGTTTAGGCTCAAACGGTATTTATGTTCCTGCCACTTTTAATAGTTATAATGGCGATGGTTCGTTAAATACGGTTGGTACTTCGTCTGGGCTTATGCGTCAGCGTAAATATTCGCCTATCGGACAGGGCTTTGTGATTAAAGGTGCTGCAAACGGAACGGTAACCTTTAGAAATTCGTATCGAATATTTTATAAAGAAGGTGCAGGTTTATCACAATTTGAAAAACCCGCAAAAGATAAAACTACCGCTAAAACCGAAGAAACAGCTAAAACTGAAAAAGCCGAAGAATCAAATGATATTCCGCACATCAGGATAAATGCTATTATCAACAACGAATTTACCAGACAGCTCGCCCTTGCTTTTTTACCGGAAGCGACAGACGGAGTTGACAGAGGTCTTGACGCTGTAAGTATGGACAATTTTCCCAGCGATACTTTCTTTTTGATGGAAGGAAAAAATTATATCATAACAGGTACTAATTTTGATATTACCAAACAAATTCCTTTAACCGTAAAGGCCGAAGCCAGCACTACCCTTAAATTTTATATTCCCGAAGTTATCAACTTTGATCCTGCACAAAATATATTTATATATGATGCCTCAGATGCATCGTATCATAATATTAAAACGGGGAATTATGAAGTTACCATTCCGGCAGGCGTATTCCCGGATCGTTTTAAAATTACTTTCACAAACAAAACACTGGGCACAGATGAAAATGCTAAAAGTAATTTTTTCATTATGCAGGACAATTCAAGCCGTTTATTAAAAGCTTCAAATCCGGATTTTATTCCGTTTAAGTCATTTTATCTCTATGATATGGTGGGTAAAACAGTTCGATATAAAGAGAACTTGGGGGTTGAAGAAAACTATAGTTTCTCTACTTCCGGCTTAAGTTCCGGAGTATATATTGCGACCTTCATAACTGCTGATAATGAAAAAATATCCCAAAAAGTAATTATTTCGAATGCAGGAAATTAATAATGTTTTTTATTGCCTTTCAACTATCTAAAACCTGAAATTATGAAAAATACAGCCTCAAAAAAACACCAGACATTATTACTACTCGTTTTTATTTTTTTATCCTTTATCGCAAATGCCCAAGTCGGAATTGGAACTACTACTCCTAATGCGAGTTCGGTATTAGATATTACCTCAACTACTCAGGGTATGCTGACTCCCAGAATGACAACTGCCCAAAGAACTGCCATAACAACGCCTGCTGACGGATTAATTGTTTATGATACTGATTTAAAAGCTTTTTACTATTATTCTTCAGGTTCTACGTCATGGTTAGTGGTGAGCAGCGGTATAAATCCCAGATTAAATTTTAAACGTATTCGATCTACAGATAATTTAGCAACCGTTTTGGCAGCAGAGCTTACCGCAGGCGGAGGAGCGAAATATCTTTTAAACTCAAATACATTGTATGAAATAAATGGTACTGTTACCTTCAACTTTCCTATAGAATTAAATAATGCTTATGTACACGGTTTAGATTCTAATGATGATATTATACTTAGAACAACAGGAAATATTTTTGAAGGCGCAACAGGAGGAAATATAAAAAATGTTACGCTTAGAGCAGCAACAGGTAGTGTTTTTAACCTTAGCGGAGCGGCAACTCAAAATTTAGTTTTTAGGGACTGTATCGTTGCCAATTCAGCAAGTGTAGGAACAATATCTGGTTTTGGGCTTGTATTTTTGAGTATTGTCAATTTTACCGGAAATACGACCGGAATAACCTATAACAATATTAATCAGCTGTTATTAAGCAATCAGGGATGGTTTGGTAATAATACCGGGACTTACGAAAAACTAACCGGAACATTTACATTAGTAGAAAAACAAGGTGGCTTTAGTCAGGTTGACGGAACTGCCGTAGGATTTGATGTTTCTACTAGTGGACTTAGTATTACCGGAGATGCCATATTAGAATCTGTTGTTTTTACAGGCTCAAATACAACAGGATATGTAAAAGGCTATACTACAGGATCATATACAGGATATAATTTTAATAACAGCTGGAATGTTAGAGCTTCCGGAATTCCAACAGAAACAGATGCTAATGCTGTAGGCGATCTTTCTATGGATTATGCTGTTGGGAGTGGACTTGGAGTTAGTTTTACAAATAACCTCAATCCAAGTAATATAGTAAAAGTAGGCTCTGGAACTCCTTCCACCACTTATTCAAATTTATTTAGATTTTCAACTGATGCTGCAAATCGATTACGATATCAGGGAAAAAAGAAGAGAATCTTTCTAATTGGAGGATCTATTTCTTTCCAAGTGCCTGGAGCAGGAACCTACATTATCTATATCGCAAAAAATGGAACAGTTATAACTCAGTACAAAATTTACGGAAGAGGACAAGTACTTAACGATATTGTAGTGCTTCCCATAAACGCATCAGTAGAATTAGTAAATAATGATTTTATTGAAGTTTTTGCACAACGTTACACAGGAAGTAATGGAGATATCGTCGTTCCCAATATGACACTTATAATTAAATAATTTACTCATTTGTATAAAAAATGTAGTCCCTACGGGACAATAATATCGGGTAATGCATTTTTTTTCTACCGATCTGAAACTCCTAACGGAGTTTTTTTTCTGCAGCAAATTTCCAAACATTTTCTACCGACCAGAAATTCCTAACGGAGTTTTTTAATTTTTAATATAATTCTACTAAAGTAAACTCCTGGCGAAGTTTTTTAAAGTCTAATACATTTTCGACTAACATAAACTCCGCTAGGAGTTTTATATCGGTGGAAAAAAATACCAATCCCTGCAAAATTGCCCCGTAGGGGCTATAGATTAGAAACTCCAAATGGAGTTTTTTAAATTTTAATACATTTTCGACTAACATAAACTCTGTTAGGAGTTTTTGGTCGGTAGAAAAAACAATATCGACGCCTGCAAATTGTCCCGTAGGGACAACTCATTACACATACAAATCAAATATTAAAAAAAGGGGCTGTCTAAACCATCAGAACTTGAATCTGACGAGTTATTGTTTGAAACTGAAGTATCAGATTCTTTTTTACAGCTGCTTAAAACAAGAAGGAGCAGACTAAAATATAGAAGTAGCTTTTTCATAAAAAATGCTTTTATAATTATTTCGCTTTCGCGGATTTTCCTGTTTTTGAGCCTTTGTTTTCACTCAGGTTATACGTTACTTTTTCAATTTTTCCGGTAAATTCAAAAGGGAGTTTATAATTAAAATCAACCGGAGAACCGGCATCCATTCCCACATCTAAACCTTCATTAAGGGATATTTGAATAGGTATTGTTCTTTCCAGATGCTCTTCTCCTACTTTTTTGCCATTAACAAGCAGTGTAACTGTTGCTCCTTTTCCTCTTTCTTCTCCTTTGCCTTCGTATTTAAAATCAACAACCAGTTTTACTTTTCCTTTTGGCAATACTTCATTTCCTGTAACTGTAGGACGTTCCAAAGCAAGATTATTGTAAACAAAACTTGGTTTACCGTTTTGTACATAAAGTCCGTATCCGCCCACTAAACCTCCGTGTGTTACAATCATTCCTTCTGCTCCATTATCTGGAACATCAATATCGGCGGTAATTGACCATGATTTATTAAGGATTCTTGGAGCGGCTTCATTTGGTAAACCCACTTGTCCGGAATAATAAGTAAAAGTATTGGTGTCTCCGGCCAGCGTTGGTCTTCCCATTAATTCTCCGTTCAGTCTTTCAACAGCACGCCAGTCCAGCGGAAGTACATTGTATTTAGCGGCTTCAACCCACCATAAATCTTGCATTTCTCTTAATTTCTGCGGATTTTTTGCTGCTAAATCATTGGCCTGACTAAAATCTTCATCGACTTTATAAAGCTCCCATTTTTGTTTATCGGGATCAAAGGCGCCACGATTTGGATTCCATGGTGCAAATGATAATGCCGAAGCCATCCAGCCATTGTGATAAATACCTCTGTTTACAGCCAGTTCAAAATATTGGGTTGTATGTTTTTCTTTTGCTTTGGCATCATTAAAAGTATAAGCAAAACTAATTCCTTCAATAGGCTTTTGAGTAATACCATTTACAACTTCAGGTGGTGTAATACCAATGACATCATAAAGCGTTGGCACAACATCAATGGTATGTGTAAACTGGCTTCTTAAACCTCCTTTGTCTTTAATTTTGGCAGGCCATGAAATAATCATAGGGTTTCGTGTTCCTCCAAAATGACTTGCCACCTGTTTTGTCCATTGAAAAGGTGTATCCATTGCCCACGCCCATTCTGCTGTAAAATGATTAAAATGTTTTGGCCCGCCTAATTCGTCTATTACTTTAAGGTTATCCTGCCATTTTTCGGGAATTCCGTTAAAAAATAAATTTTCATTTACAGAACCTTCTATTCCGCCTTCGGCACTGGCGCCGTTATCTCCGGCAATGTAAATGATAATGGTATTATCTGCATCCGGCAATTGTTTTACAGCATCGACTACTCTTCCCATTTCATAATCGCAATGCGAGCCATACGCCGCAAATACTTCCATCATTCTGGCATACAAACGTTTTTGATCGGCATTGAGTGAACTCCATTCAGGCAGACTTTCTGGTCTTGGAGTAAGTTTTGCATCTGGCGGAATAACACCCAGTTTTTTCTGTCTTTCAAAAGTCTGCTCTCTGTAAGCATCCCAGCCCATATCAAATTTACCTTTGAACTTGTCTATCCAGTCCTGCGGAGCATGATGCGGTGAATGTGCCGCACCCGGAGCAACGTATAAAAAATAAGGTTTATCAGGCGCGATCGATTTTACTTTTCGAACCCATGCAATAGCGTGATCTGCAAGGTCGACTGTCATGTGATAATTTGGATCTTTAGAAACCGGAACAAGATTTCGGTTTTCAAACAAAACCGGGTTCCACTGATTCATATCTCCAGAATTAAATCCATAAAAATATTCGAAGCCTAATCCGTTTGCCCAGCGGTCAAATGGTCCAGCTTCACTGGTTTCCCAAGCGGGTGTATTGTGATTTTTACCAATCCAAGCCGTCATATAACCATTTTGACGTAAAACTTCGGCAATGGTTGCGGCATTTTTGGGTAGTATACAAACTGCGCCGTCATAACCCGTAGCTGCTTCTGTAATTCCGGAAAAAGAAACTGAGTGATGGTTTCGTCCTGTTATTAAGGTTGCACGTGTTGGACTGCAAAGCGCTGTAGTATGAAATTTATTGTAACGTATTCCTTCTGCTGCCAGTTTATCCATTGTTGGTGAAGGTACGCCGCCGCCAAAAGTACTAAACTGTCCAAATCCCGAATCATCTAATAAAATGAGCACCACGTTTGGTGCGCCTTTTGGAGCTTTTACAGGCTGAGGAAATTGCGGCGGATCTGAATCCAGATACGTTCTGCCCACATATCCTGAAAAATGAAAATCAGGTTGCGGCAAAACTTTTGGAGTTCCCGGTTTTTCATTTTCCTGGCTAAAAGTAACCTGTGTACCAATAATTACAAATAATAGAAGTATTGCTTTATTTTTTATGAAAATTAAAGCAGCATTTAAAATGTCGTTTGTTTTCATGATTTGTGGTTTTAAGGGACAACTAAGTTACAACTTACTAAGAGCCAAAATCTTACAAATAGGTTTCAAATTATAATTTGAAACCTATTTGCTCTGATTCCACAAAAAAAAACCATTCAAATTAATGAATGGTTTCAGTATATTTTATATAAACAATTTGTTAGAGCATCTTTTCTCTTTCCCAAAAACGATGTCTTCCTAAAGCTTTTATAAAAGAAGTATTTAAAGCTTTGTCAGCAATAGTATTGCTAATTAAAACTCCTGCATCCTTCTCTTTTATATCGCTGTTTGTTTTTATTATTTGAATTCCTTCTGCTTCAGCTGCAATAAACTTACAGTGATTATAGGAATCATTTATAAATTCTTTCACTTCCTTGATTCTTGAAAGTTCTTTAATTCCTTTTCCTCCCGGAATAAAAACCCCGTCAAAAAGTACCGAAGCTGCAATTTTATAAGTTTGATCCACCGGAATGGCTGTTCCGTCTTCTGATGTAATTGTTCCTAAATGCGGTGCAATAATTACTGCTTTTGCACCTGCATTTTGAAGCGCCGTTTTCATTGCTTTTACTGATGATGCATTTACGCCTTCAGCACATAAAAAAGCAATCTGGCGTGTTGCAATAGTATTCGAAATAGTTGGATTTTTCAGCATACTTAAAGCATCAGAATTTTTAATGCTTTGTTTCACTTTTGTTGGTTCGTGATTGCCTTTATCATCGGCACCAACTCCATGATTGATGGGTTTTTCGATATTCTTTGGAACCGGAATTCCTAAGGATTTGGCAACTTTTGATGCCAGATTACCATCAACTTGATTTAGCAGCCCAAGCATTCTTTCTCTAATTGCAACAGTTTCAACTTTACCAAGTTCAAAAGACAATGCGTTTGCAATATGATCTTGTTCTACCGGAGTCTGGCTGTTATAAAAAAGTACGGCCTGACTAAAATGATCTGAAAAACTTTCGCTTCGTTCTCTTATTTTATGAGCATCAATTCGCTCATTAAAACTGGCAAAACCTCCTTCGTCAATTTTTGCCTGAAAAGGACATCCGCCGCCCAGGGAATTAGGATGATAACTTACTTTACCAACTGCAATTTCCTGACGCATATGCCCGTCACGCTGGTTGTTGTGCATAGGCGCAATGGTTCTGTTAATTGGTATTTCATGAAAATTAGGACTTCCTAACCTTGATAATTGTGTATCTGTATAAGAAAATAAACGGCCTTGTAATAACGGATCATTTGTAAAATCAATTCCCGGAACTATATGACCCGGATGGAACGCAACCTGTTCTGTTTCTGCAAAAAAATTGTCTGGGTTTTTATCCAGCACCATTCTTCCAATAATGGTTACCGGAACCAATTCTTCAGGAACTAATTTTGTTGGGTCTAAAAGGTCAAAATCATATTTATGTTCATCGCTTTCCGGAATAATCTGAACGCCTAATTCCCATTCAGGGAAATTTCCGGTATCGATCGCTTCCCACAAATCCAGTTTATGAAAATCAGAATTTTTACCTGATATTTTTTGTGCTTCGTCCCAGGCAACAGCATGAGTTCCTAATTTTGGTTTCCAGTGAAATTTTACAAAATGAGATTCGTTTTGTGCATTCACAAATCTAAAGGTGTGAACTCCAAAACCTTCCATCATTCTTAAACTTCTCGGAATTGCCCTGTCGCTCATTACCCACATAACCATATGCATGGATTCTGGCATTAAGGAAATAAAATCCCAAAAAGTATCATGTGCAGACGCGGCCTGCGGAATTTCATTGTGCGGTTCGCCTTTAACAGCGTGAATTAAATCTGGAAATTTCATGGCATCCTGAATAAAGAATACCGGAACATTGTTTCCAACTAAATCAAAAATACCTTCCTGAGTATAAAATTTAACGGCAAATCCACGAACATCGCGAGCCAAATCTGTTGATCCTCTTGAACCGGCAACAGTTGAAAACCTAACAAAAATGGGAGTTTTAATACTTGTATTGTTTAAAAATCCGGCTTTAGTATATTTTTCCATGGTTTTATAAAGTTCAAAATATCCATGAGCTCCAGAACCTCTTGCGTGAACGATTCGTTCCGGAATGCGTTCGTGATCAAAATGAGTTATTTTTTCTCTAAGAATAAAATCTTCTAAAAGAGACGGCCCTCTTTCTCCTGCCTTTAAGGAATTGTTATTATCATTAATCTTAACTCCCTGGTTAGTGGTCAAAAACTGATTTTCTCCATTCGATCTATTCAAATCTAAATCTCTTTGTTTTCCATCAGAATTATCCTGATTTGTTTTCTTTGAATTTTTCATTTGTTTCTTGATTTAAAATGTATTGGTGACTTAATAATTGGTCTATTTCGATAGAAGAATATTTAGCAAAATAGCTAAACAAAGTTAGAAGGCTTTTCATGTTAAATATTATACAATTTGGTTTCAGGCTTATAACATTCATATTACAATATCCATGATATCAATTATTTAATCCTATAATTATATAATTACGAAATCTAATCGTATAACTAAAAAAAGCATTTCTAAAAGTAATTTTGAGTGAGTCACTTTAAAAACACCGTACATGATTTTTAATGTTATTATACAATTGGTTGTGGTTTCAATTATGGCAACATCAGCCATGACGTGGTTTAGTTATGCCATGTCAAAAAGCTTTAGAGAATTGTATAAAGAACCGGTGCTTTTGAGTTATGCTATCGACAAAATGAAAATAGAGCTCTCGCCGAAGTCAAAAAAAATCTGGGGCTGGTTATTACATTATATAATTGGTCTTTTGTTTGTTATAGGATATCATATTATTTGGGTAAAGGATATACTGCCAATTTCACCGTTAAGCGCTCTTATATTAGGAGTAATAAGCGGTGTAGTTGGCATAGTCAGCTGGATAATTATTTTTAAGATGACCCACCATCACCCCCCAATTGATTTTAAGGGTTATTACATTCAGCTGTTCTTTGCCCATATAATTTTTGCCATTGTCGCCACGGCGCTCTACTCTGTTACGTTAACACTTTTAATATTAGCAAACGCTTATGTCATTGTCTAAATACAACGAAAAAAGAGATTTTAAACAAACCCGCGAACCAAAGGGTAAAATCGGAAAATCAGCAAGTGAATTGATTTTTGTCGTTCAAAAACATGCTGCATCACATTTGCATTATGATTTTAGGTTAGAAATGGACGGCGTTCTTAAAAGCTGGGCTGTTCCAAAAGGTCCATCACTTGATCCGGAAGTAAAACGCCTCGCCATGATGGTTGAGGATCATCCGTACAGTTATAAAGATTTTGAAGGTACAATTCCCGAAGGAAATTATGGTGCCGGAAATGTTATTGTTTGGGATAACGGAACGTATACTTCTGACGAAAAAACCGCCTCAGACGAAAAACAATTATTAGCCGATTTGAAAAAAGGACGTTTAAGTTTTATCTTAAAAGGAAAAAAACTTAAAGGGGAATTTTCATTGGTAAAACTTCACGGAAAACAGGAAAACGCCTGGCTGTTGATCAAGAAACAAGATAAATATGCTACAGATGCTGATATTTTAGAAAAAAATAAATCGGTTATTTCGAAAAGAAGTTTAGAAGAACTGGAGAAAAAATCTGAAAAAATAAAGGCAAAACCAGAAGAAAAAGAAGAAAAGCAAACGATAAAAAAAAAGTCTAAAGCAAAAACTGCCGAAGTTTCTTTTGTAAAACCAATGCTTGCCACCACAGTCGAAAAACCTTTTGATGATGAAGAATGGTTTTTTGAAAATAAATATGACGGTTATCGTACCGTTGCCGTTATTAATCCGGATGAAGTAAATTTATTCAGCAGAAATCAAATTTCGTTCAATGTCAGTTTTAAACCCGTTGCAGACGAATTGAAAAGGATAGATCACACCGTAATTCTGGATGGTGAAATCGTGGTTGAAAATGAATCCGGAAGAGCTGATTTTCAACTTCTTCAAAATTATCTTAAAACTGGAATCGGAAACCTAAAATATTATGTTTTTGATCTGCTCAATTTAGATGGAAATTCGGTAACAGACCTTTCTCTGCTTGACAGAAAAGAGCTTTTGAAAATTTTATTTAATAAATATGATTTTACAAATGTTTTTTATTCGGAACATACTATTGGGGACGGAATTAAACAATTTGAAAATGCCCGAAAAAACAACAGCGAAGGCATTATTGCAAAAAAAGCCGACAGTACTTATTCTGTTGCAAGCAGGAGTAGTAACTGGCTTAAAATTAAAATTTCTAATGAAGAAGAAGCTATAATCATTGGAATAACAGAACCTAAGAATTCCCGGAAATACTTTGGCGCCATTTTACTGGGCCAATATAATGACGGAGAATTAAAATATATTGGAAAATGCGGAACGGGTTTTTCAGAAGAAGTTCTAAAAGAGCTTTATACAAAGCTTAAACCGTTATTTCTGGACAAATCCCCGCTAAGCGAAAAAGTTCCACTAAGAGATAAAATTCAATGGGTTAAACCCAAAGTTGTATGTCAGGTTAAATATTCAGAATGGACGCAGGATAATAACCTGAGACATCCTGTTTATCTGGGATTAAGAATTGATAAAAAAGCCAATGAAGTTGTTTTCAATGGTAAAAGCAAAACTAACCTCAAGCAAAATAAAATGGAAGATTTAAAAGAACACAAAACCGAAAATGATTACGATTTAAAAGTTGGAAAAGCCACTTTACATTTAACAAATCAGAACAAAATATATTTTCCTGCTGACGGTATTACAAAAGGCGAAATTATTCAATATTACAATGAAGTTTCATCCCTTATTCTGCCTTATTTAAAAGATCGTCCGGAATCTATGAACCGCTTTCCTAACGGAATTGATGCGCCAAGTTTTTATCAAAAAGATATTGATTTGGAGAAAACTCCAAAATGGCTGAAAACCAAAAAAATATTCTCAGAATCGAACGAAGAAAACATAGATTATCTTATTTGTAATGATAAGGAAACATTGCTTTATATGGCAAATTTGGGCTGTATAGAAATTAATCCGTGGAATTCGACCATAAAAAACATTCACAATCCAGACTGGCTTGTAATGGACCTTGATCCGGCAAAAGAAGAGGATTTTAATATTGTTGTTGAAACTGCACAAGTTGTAAAACAAGTTATGGATGAATTAGAAACGGAATGTTTGTGCAAAACTTCGGGCGCGACAGGACTTCATATTTACATTCCGCTTGGTGCACAATACGATTATGATTCGATAAAAATTTTAGGAGAATTAATCGCCAAGGAAGTTCAGACAAGGCTTCCGGATATTACAACAATTGAGAGAAGCATCAAAAAACGAGATAATAAACTTTATATAGATTATCTGCAAAACCGCCGCGGACAAACTTTGGCAGCGCCTTATTCTGTTCGTCCTAAACCTGGTGCAACAGTTTCAACACCTTTAGAATGGAGTGAAGTTACTACTAAATTACATCCGTCGCAGTTTACGATTAAGAATGTATTGCAGCGATTTGAGAAAAAAGGGGATTTATGGGAACCTGTTTTGTCAAAAGGTGCCAATATCAAAAAGATAATCAAGAAATTAGAAGAGAAACAAGAAAGAGTCTAAGATGACTTTTTCTTGGTTTCTAAACTCGCTTTCAGCATTGACATTAAATCGTCGCTTTGTTTGCTGTGCACCACTTTAAGTTTAGGTGCTTTGGCTGTTTTTCCTTTGGCTTTCTTTTTAATTATATCCAAAAGTTTGGTGGTATATTCATCTTTAAAACCCGTAATATCAAATTTTTCGGTAAGCTGATCAATTAGTTTTTCGGCCATATCCATTTCTTTGGTAGCTTTTTTAGAAACTGGCGGCAGTTTTAGTTCGTCTGTAGCCCTGATTTCCTGTTCAAAACGAATTCGGTTTAAAACAATGACATTCTTATAAGGTTTTAAAATGGCCAGACTTTCTTTGTTTCGCAAAACAAAACGCGTTACGCCTACTTTTCCTGAAGCTTCAAGTGCATCACGGAGCAACCCGTAAGCGTTCATTGCGCCTTTATCCGGTTCCAGATAATACGGCTGTTCGTAATAAATACTTTGAATTTCTTTTTCGAGAACAAAACTTTCTATAGCAATTGTTTTCGTTTTGATCGCATCTGCGGCTTCAAAATCAGAATCTTCTAAAATGACATATTTGTCTTCAATTTTGTAGCCTTTTACAATATTCGCAAAATCGACTTCTTTACCCGTATCTTCATTAACACGTTTGAATTTAATATTGGCGTGGTCTTTTTTATCCAGCATGTCCATATCAAGACTGCTCTCCTCTACCGCCGAAAACATTTTTATTGGAATATTAATCAATCCAAAACTCACTGAACCTGTCCATATCGATCTCATAACTCTTTCATTTAATTAGCTTTAAAATTAAATCACAAACACTGATATAGTTTTATAACATTCATCCAAAACTTTTATAAAATAACGACCAAAAAAAAACGATGCATAAAGCACCGTTTTTATAATTCACAATTCACAATTAATAATTAACCATTCAAATAATTATTTTTTGTCGATTTTATAAAGTCTTCCCTGATCTGTTACCGCATACAAAGCGCCATCTGCACCTTGCGTTATATCTCTAAAACGCTGTCCTTCACTTGCTAATAATCTTTCTTCTCCCACCACTTTATTATCTCTGATAACAAGTCTGGCAATATGCGTAGCGCTTAACGAACCTATGAAAAGATTATTTTCCCATTCCGGTACACGATTTCCAGAGTAGAAAGTCATACCGCTAGGCGAAATCACAGGATCCCAGTAATAAATCGGTTGTTCCATTCCGTCTTTCTGCTGAATAGCATCGCCAATTGGCTGTCCACTGTATTCAATTCCGTACGTAATAGTTGGCCATCCATAATTTGTTCCGGCTTTCAAACGGTTGATTTCGTCACCGCCTCTTGGTCCGTGTTCGCTCTCCCAGATTTCTTTTGTAACCGGGTGCATAGCAAGTCCTTGTGGGTTTCTGTGTCCATATGTAAATATTTCAGGTAATGCATTTGCACCGCCAAAAGTTGGATTTCCTGGTGCAGGCTGTCCGTCTTTTGTAATTCTGACTACTTTACCAAGACTTGCTGTTAAAGATTGTGCCAAAGGTCTGGTTTGCAAAACAGAACGTTCACCCGTGCTTACCACAAGATTTCCGGTTTGATCAAACAGAATTCTTCCGCCATAATGTAAATCACTTGGATTTGCAGGACTTGAACGATAAATTACCGTTGCGTTTTCGATAGTTTTTTCGTCATTTGCCAGTTTTCCCTTTGCAACAGCAGAAATATTTCCTCCTGCAACTGCTTCAGAAAACACCCAGTAAATCATTTTATTTGTTGCATAATCAGGATCAAGACATAAACCTAACAAACCTCCCTGATTCGCAGGATTTACGGCAGGCAAACCAGTAATTGGCGCGCTAACCACTCCGGCAGTTGTAACGATACGTAATGTTCCTGTTGTTTTTTGAGTTACCAAAAGTCGGCCGTCTGGAAGCACTTTTACGCCCCACGGACTTGTAAGCGCCGATGTAATGATATCGGCTTTATATTCTGTATTGGTAGTCATTCCGCTAATTCGGGTTTGTCCGGCAAAAGCAGGTTTATATTGAGTATTTGCAGGATTTGTTTCTACAGGGTTCGTTACGGTTCCGCCTCCATTTTCAGGATCATCATCGTTGTTGTTGCAGCTAAAGGCAAATAATGCACTCGAAAGAATCAAAATGTACTTTAAATTTTTCATCGTAGATATTTATTAAATTAATCTGGGTTATAACTTCAAATATCTAAAATAAAAATTCAAAAATTTTATATAATTTAAGATAAGACTTACAGAATTTTTATTAAATTTCGATCCCGGATTATCATTCCATAGGAATGTTTGATTGGTAGAAAAAAATAATAATTGTCAGGGTTTACGTTCCGTAGGAACGTTTGATACGTTCGATTATTAAAAATGATGTCATAATCAAACGTTCCTACGGAACGTAAATAATAATAACATAATATTTTCTACCGACGAGATGTTCCTACGGAACATAAAATATTATACAAATATTTTTGGCATAACCTACCAGCTGTATTTCAATATCAATCTGGCATTAAATGGTGTTCCTGCTGTAAAATGAATTTCTTCAACAGGATCGGTTTCATTTGCTAAACGGGATTCTGTTAAAAATTGCGTTTCCTTCCATTTTGTATTAAAAATATTGTCGATGTTTACGCCTATCGAAACTTTTTTAATTTGATAATTTACTGAGAAATCGGTAATGCAATATCCTTTTGCCACAACGGAATTGTCTTCATTTGCCGGACGATCTCCTAAAAATCTTGTTCTTAAACTTCCCGAAAATCCTTTTAAATCTTTTACTGAAAATCCGTTCATTAAAGTATGAACCGGAGCAAGCGGTAAATAATCATTTCCTTTTGGTTCGTCGATTGCTCTTGCGTGTGTATAGGTATAATCTGTATTCCAAAATAACCAATTGGTTAACTGATATCTAAATCCAAAATCAAAACCTTTACGTTCTGTTTTTCCACTTGGTTCAACAACCGCTTCGTCACCCACATACACAAATTCCTGTGCCAGATACAAATACCAAATTGCCGAGTTCACGATCATTCTTGGAAACGGTTTCCAGTTAATTCCTAAATCGGCTCCGTAGGTTTCAGGCAGGATTTTTTCGCCTTTCTGTGCCACTACTACGCGTGTATCGTTGCTGTGAAATCCTTTTCCCATTTTTAAGAAATATTGTAATTTTTCATTTTGAGTATAAAGGAAATTCAGTTTTGGGCTTACAATCGCTTTTGTCTGCGTTTGATTGGTATAAGTTGAAGACAGTTGATCTTCATAACCAAACTTGAAATAATCCAAACGCAAACCTCCATTTATCAGCCATTTTCCAGATGTAAAATCTAAACTGCTATAAGTAAACAAATTCGTCTGGTTTACAGTTCCTAAACTCAAATATTCTAAAACTGTTTTTCGGTTTAAAGTATGCGATAATTCAACATCTTTATTATTGTCATTTCGTAATCCTGCCCCTAATTTAAAAAGCCATTTCTCGCTGAACTTCTCATTATATTCTGACTGAAAACCAACAATAGTTCTGTTTTCTTTTTGTTTGATTTGATCGCCGTTTACAGGATCATTCAGGAAAAAAGTAAAATTCGAATACAATTCAAAATCATATTTACTCAAATACGCTGTGTTTTTAATATGCGTGTTTTCATCAATTTTGGCATCGTATTGCAGGTTGAAATTTGTTCTTCCGGTATTTCCGCCTTCATTTGGATCAATGGCTCCGTAATGCGAAATGGTTCCGTCGTTTACGGCACGATCCGGAATTTGTCCGCTGGCGTCCCATTGACTTTTAAAATGCGAAACAGCAATTGCCAGTTTATCTCCGTTATTCATTTTTGCAGCATATTTTCCAAACAAATTAATTCGGTTAAAGTTTTGCGGCGCATCAAAATAACCATCTGTCATCATATATTCTCCCGCAAAATAGGCCGACTGATTTTCTTTATTCAGTAAATTGAACAAAGCCACCGTACGAAAAGTATCAAACTGTCCGCCTTCAAAAGAAAGTGAACTGTTTTGCAACGCATTTTTGGTATTAAAACCAACATATCCTGCGGTTGTAAAATCGCCTTTATCTGCAAAATAAGATCCTTTATCAAAATCGATATTATCTACCGTTTCCGGAATCACAAAATGAAGATCAGCGTAACCTTGTCCGTGTGCGTGCGAAACCATATTCACAGGCATTCCATCTACAGAAACATTAATATCTGTTCCATGATCGCAGTCAAAACCTCTCAGGAAAATCTGTTCTGCTTTTCCCCCGCCCGCGTGCTGTCCAATAAAAAGTCCCGGAACTTTTCGCAATAAATCCTGCGAGTTAGATACGGGCTGAATTTCTAAATCAATTTTGGAGATTGTATTAAGATATTTTAGATTATTGGTAATCGTAACTTCTTCCAGTAAAAAAGGTTTTTCTTCTAATTGAATCGATAGATTTTCATTTGACAAAACCTTTATTTTCTGTGTAATAAATCCTTGTTTCGAAATTTGAAGGCTGTCGCCGATTTTAGTTTCTTCTAAAGTAAATTTTCCGTTTATATCCGTATGAGCGTGCGTTTTAGAAATTAAATTCCGAATCAAAACATCAGATAATGGTTTTCCGTTTGCACCATTTACAGTTCCCGAAACCGTTTGTGATTTTGTCGAAAAAGTGAGGATAAAAACAGAAAAGAAAAATAGAAATCGCATGTAGTAAGTTTTGGAATTGGATCGCAAAAATACTATTCTGAGTTTTGGAATGCAATTAATTTTTTAACACATAGAAACATAGCTTTTCTTTGCGTGTAAAGGCGTTTCACTTGTTTTTAATGCACATAGTTGTGCGTTTAAAGCTTTGTCAAAGTTTAAAACTTTGACAAAGCTGCGCCATCAAAATGCGTAAAGCTATGTGCAAAAAACCAGTTTTTTTTAATATCCTCTTTTCAAGAATTAAAAAATCTATGTTTCTATGTGTTTAAATAAAACTGCTGTAAACAAAAAAATCCCATTACAAAATGGGATTTCTTTACTCTCTAAAAAATGCAATTAATATTTAATCGCAATTTTACCAATCGTTTTTCCGGATTCTAAAAGCTGATGCGCTTTTTTAAGATTCTCTGCAGAAAGTCCTTTATAAGTTTCTTTTAAAGTTGTTTTTAAAACGCCTTCGTCTAATAAATCTGCAATTTTATTTAAAATATGATGCTGCTCGATCATGTCTTCTGTTTGAAACATCGAACGCGTATACATTAATTCCCATGAAAAGGAAACACTTTTACCTTTCAGTTTATTTAAAACAACAGGTTCTGCACTTCCGGTAATGGATGCAATATGTCCTTGTGGTTTAATTAATTCCGCCATAATATCCCAATAAGCATTGGTATCAACAAAATCTAAAATAAAATCTACGTGCTGAAAACCAGCTTCTCTAACCGAAGCAACTAAGTCTTTATGATCCACCACAAAATCGGCTCCCTGCTGTTTGCACCATTTTATTGTTTCCGGACGTGAAGCGGTAGCAATAACCGTTAATCCTGCAATTTTCTTTGATAGCTGAATGGCGATAGAACCAACGCCGCCGGCACCTCCGATGATTAAGATTGATTTTCCTTTGTCTTTCTCCGGATTGATTCTGATTCTGTCAAAAAGAATTTCCCAAGCTGTTAAACCAGTCAACGGAATCACAGCAGCTTCTGCATTCGTTAATGATGTTGGTTTATTACCTACAATTCTTTCATCAACAATTTGAAATTCAGCGTTGCTTCCTTGTTTGGTTAAATCTCCTGCGTAATAAACCGGATCTCCAACTTCAAATAAAGTTACTTTTTCTCCAACTGCCTGCACGATTCCTACGGCATCCCAGCCAATAATTTTTGGGTTTTCAAGAACGGAGTCTTTTGCAGCGCTCTGGCGAATTTTAAAATCAACCGGATTTACGGAGATGGCATCAATTTTCACTAATAAATCATGCGCTCCGGGTATTGGTTTTGCAGTTTCAAATTCTATAAAACTGTCTTTTTCTTCTATGGGTAATGATGATTTGAATCCTATTGCTTTCATCGTTTTTTAAATTTTGGTTTAAAATATACTAACAAAGATACGAGGGCTTTAACTCTTAAAACTTGTATATTTTTATAAAATATCGGTACAAATTTTTCAATGCCTTTTATTTGTTCTCTCGCAGATTTTGCAGATTAGCAGATATTTTTATTTATCAGCTCAATCTGCAAAATCCGCGGGAAACATATTTTTTAAAGCAAATCTCTTTAAAATAATAGAGCTGATATGTTTTTATTTTATATTGGTCGAAATTCGGCAGTTTTGTTAAACACTTAGAAACATAGATTTTTAATTCTTGAAAAAGAGGATATTAAAAAAAAACTCGTTTTTTTACACATAGCTATGTGCATTGAAACAAGTGAAACGCCTTTACACGCAAAGAAAAACTATGTTCCTATGTGTTTAAAAAACTTTAAATTTGCTAAATCAAACTTCTCAAAATGAATATCCGCAAAGCCAATATATCCGATTCAAAATACATTGCTCCTATTTTATTACTGGCAATGGAAGACATCATCTATAAATATATGGGCAAGAAGGATCATGACAGCGCAATCGAATTGGTTTCTTATTTTACTGCAAGAGAAGGCAATCAATATTCGTATGAAAATTGTTTTGTAGCCGAGTCTGAAAATGAAATCATTGGTGCCGTCAGTGTTTATAATGGCGCCGATTTACGTGAATTACGCGCTCCTATTATTGATTATGTACATCTCAACTTTAATCCTGATTTTCATCTTGAAGAGGAAACGCAGGCGGGTGAATATTATATTGATTCGGTGGGAATAAACCCGAAATATCAGGGAAAAGGAATTGGTTCTAAAATACTTCAGTTTCTAATTGATGAATATGTACATAAAAATAAACTGACTTTAGGATTATTGGTTGACGAAGATAATCCGCTGGCGAAAAGTCTTTATTTAAAACTTGGGTTTAAGGTTGTGGGCAAAAAAACTTTGGTTGGAAAAAAACTGGATCATCTTCAAATAAGTCCGAATTAAAATTCGGCTCTGCCAAAGAAAATTAGTATTTTTAAACCAAAACAAGCCGAAATGAATCACCAAATATTTGAATCTAATTATAAAAAACTGGGATTTTTAATTCTGAATCAGGAAACTGTAGAGGAAATTAATGGTGACGATTACAAAGCATATATTAAGGTATTGTATTTACCGGAAGGTTACGAAATAACAATTGACTTTAAACAATACAAAACTTCAAGTCCTTCTCTGTTTTTTATAAACAGCAATCAATATTTACAGATTAATAAGGAAGGAAAAAAGCAAGGTTATTTTATGTATTATAACCGAGATTTTTATTGTGTGCAGATTCATGATGCCGAGGTTGCCTGCGACGGTTTGTTGTTCAATAATATTTTTGAAATGCCAATGACAACTTTACCTGAAAAAGAGGTTTTATTTGTGGAAGGCATTTACAGTCAAATTCAGCAGGAATTTGACGCTCCCGATTCTTCGCAGGAAGAAATGATCCGCACGTATTTGAAACAGCTTATTATTAAAGCAACCCGAATCTGGAAAATACAGCAATTGGGTGTTTTAAACGATGAACCTTCAAAGGAAATGGATTTCTTTAGAGATTTCAGCCGTTTGGTCGAAATTCATTTTAGGACCAAACATACGGTTGCCGATTATGCTGATATTTTAGGTCTTGCGCCCAAAACACTTTCGAATAAATTCAATCGTTTAGAACTTTCTCAGCCTAACGATATTATTAAGGATAGAATTATTCTGGAAGCTAAAAGGCTTTTAGGTTATTCTTCTTTAAGTGTAAAAGAGATTGCATATCAATTAGGATATGAAGATCCGGCTTATTTTAACCGACTTTTTACCAATAAAGTTGGCGACACTCCGTCTAATTTCAAGAAAAAATACCTTCAAGGGAAAAATGTACAATTAGAATAGACTTTTGTCTATTTTTAGAGCTGTATTACCGCCATATCTTTGTCCTATCAAATTATAAATAATTAAAAAGACAAATGATATGAAAACTATTAAAGTATTACAACAGGGTTTATTTATTGCAGCATTGTTAATCGTAAATACAATTGCTTCAGCACAGGAAAGACAATTTAAAGGGCAAAATGACCCTGAAATTTTTACAGAAGTACGCGGTTTCTTAAACGCATTAAATTCTGGTGACGGAAAACCTTTGGAACAATTATCTGTTACAGATGCACGTAACGTTTTAGTTGGTGCACAAAAGTCAGTTGAAGTTGATTATTCTGGTATCGAAGAATCTGAAAGAGTAATTTCTCAAAACGGTTTAAAAGTAAAAATCCATATTACAAAACCTAAAGGCGCTAAAGCAAATGCTCCGGTATTTATCTTTATTCACGGCGGCGGATGGGTTTTAGGAGATTATCCAACTCATAGAAGATTAGTGAGAGATTTAGTTGTAGAAAGCGGTGCAGTTGCGGTTTTCCCAGATTATACTCCTTCTCCGGAAGCTCAATATCCTGTGGCGATTAATGAAATTTATGCCGCAACTCAATGGGTAGCCGAAAACGGAAAACAAATTGGTGTAAACGGTAAAAACCTTGCTGTTGTGGGAAATAGCGTGGGTGGAAATATGACTGCTGCAATTACTTTAATGGCTAAAGATAAAAAAGGTCCTCATATTAAACTACAAGTTTTATTATGGCCTGTAACAGATGCTAATTTTGAAACTGAATCTTATAATTTATATGCTAACGGACGTTTCTTAACTAAAAATATGATGAAATGGTTTTGGGATAATTATTTGCCAGACGCTTCAAAAAGAACAGAAAAATATGCTTCTCCATTGCAAGCAAGTTTAGCAGAATTGAAAGACTTACCTCCTGCATTAGTTCAAACTGCTGAAAATGATGTTTTAAGAGATGAAGGTGAAGCGTATGCCAGAAAATTAAACGAAGCCGGAGTTCCTGTAACTTTGACAAGATACAACGGATTGATTCACGATTACGGACTTTTAAATCCTATTGCAAATGTTCCGGCGATTCAAACTGCGATTCAACAAGCTGCAATTGTAATTAAAACTACATTGAAATAAGAATCCAGATATTTGAAAACAAAAAGGGATAGAATTAATTTTCTATCCCTTTTTTACTTTACTAATACTTAAAATAGAAAGTCTATTTTAAAAAGAAGTTACTGATGATTACGTTCCAGGTAAATTTTACAGAACTTCTAAAAATAAAAACAAAAAATCCTGAGGCAAATGTAGAATTTCATTCAGCAGTAAAAATCATTAGAAATGATGATTTCTCATTAAAAAGCCTTGAAAAAAAGCAATATCGATTGTGAATTCTCCTTTTTAAACAATTTGAAGCTTAGAATATCGTTATAAAAATGATTTGCCAGCTTTTTTGAGTTGGAAAAGAATTCGTTTAATCCCCCAATTTGACAAATAAATAATACACAGAATGAAAAACATAACAATATTAGAAGCCGGTTTAGTTTTAAGAATAGTTTTAGGAATCACAATGTTATCAGCGGTTGCTGACCGATTTGGACTTTGGGGCGCGCCCGGTTCGAATGGTGTTGCATGGGGAAACTGGGAAAATTTTGTTCTTTATACGCAGACACTTAATTCTTTTGCAAGCAAATCGACGGCTGAAGTTTTGGGTGCAATTGCAACAGGTTTTGAAATTCTGTTTTCTATCTTATTAATCTTTGGTTTCAAAACCAGAATCGCTGCTTTGGGAACTTCTTTTTTAATGTTAGTTTTTGCAATCGCAATGGCGATTTCTGTTTCGGTAAAAGCGCCTTTTGATTATTCTGTTTTGACAAGTGCTGCTGCAGCTTTATTGCTTTCTACAATTGGTAAAACTGCTTTTGCTGCTGATAATAAAATATAAAAAAAATAAAGAAGCTGTCTCAAACGTCGAGACAGCCTCTTTATTTTTATAATTTTCTTTGTTCCGTAGGAACATTTCATAGGTAGAAAATTATATTGTTATTATTGTTTGCGTTCCGTAGGAACGTTTGATTTTGACATGGCTTTATCATTTTTAATAATCTGAAATATCAAACATTCCTACGGAATGAAAATACCGATTGTTGCTATTTATTTCTACCAATGAAACATTCCTAACGGAATGATGACTGGGTATTAAAAAATCATAACTTGAGTTTTCATTAAAAGCAAGCAAAATAATTACAACAAAAGAACTGCCTTATTGTTTTCTACAATTGGTAAAACTGCTTTTGCGGCTGATAATAAAATATAAATATTCAATTATTTTTTTAAACACATAGAAACATAGATTTTTTATTCTTGGAAAAGGGAGATTAAAAAAAACTCGTTTTTTCACACATAGCTTTTCCTATTTTCGATGAGTAATTATGTCAAAGTTTAAAACTTTGACATAATAAAATATAAAAAAAATAAAGAAGCTGTTTCAAACGTTGAGACAGCCTCTTTTATTTTATAATTTTCTTTGTTCCGTAGGAACATTTCATAGGTAGAAAATTATATTGTTATTATTGTTTGCGTTCCGTAGGAACGTTTGATTTTGACATGGCTTTATCATTTTTAATAATCTGAAATATCAAACATTCCTACGGAATGTAAATACCGATTGTTGCTATTTATTTCTACCAATGAAACATTCCTAACGGAATGATAACCGGATATCAAAAAACGAAAACGAGATAGACTACTCTACCTCGTTTTGCCCCACAAAATATTTAAAAACACCAATAACCTACAAAAGTGCTTCTACATAGTTTGCGATTTGAGAATCGGTTTGGGAATTAAATGACGACTGTACCAATTGGACGGTTAAAAACAAGGTGTCGTCTTTTAATTCCATTTTAACGTCATCATTATTTTCAGAATTTGTTAAGTGAATGGTGCTCAGTTTTTCCTGCAGCGCTTCTTTTCCCATATCATCAGAACAGATTTTTTTTACGAAAGATTCTACGTCGTCAAAAACAATATCCAGTCTTGATAAAGGATATTGGTCATAAGCTGTAAAAGTATTCCAGTCAATATCTACTTTAATATCATAACCTGCTCTTTCTTTTAGTTTTGCTTCAAAAGCCGGAAGTTTTTCTACTTTAATCGATTCTGCTAAACGTTTTTCTGCTAATCCCATATTTAATTTAATTGATTAATTACTGGGGCAAATTTATCTTCCGTATTTTTATCTGGCATCACTATTTATAGTGATTTTGATTTCTAATTTATGACTGATTTATCTGAATCAATTTTGCCTTTATTGGTTATAATTTCGGTTAACATTGCCGATTGATATCCCATCATTTTTGCCTTTCTGGCTTCTTTTAATGCTTTTTCGGGTTGTTTTAATTTATAATACATTTCTCCGAGATTGCACACAAAAATGGGTTCTTTCGGGTTTATTTCAATTGCTTTTTCAAAATACGGCAGTGATTCTTCATAGCGCAGTTCTCTATCTAAAATACAGCCATAATTATTGTAGATAAGAGCATTTACAGGAGGTTCATGCTGTGTTTTTGTGAAATAATATTTTCTTTTCTTAAAGCTGGCTTCAAAACCTTTCGTATACCATAATATTCTGGTTTCAAGAAAATAAGCCGAAGCATATTGAGGATCTATAAGCAATATAGCATTACACGTTTTTTGTGCTTCCTCATAATTTTTGGCAAAAACAAAATCCCAGCCTTCTTTTAAAAGTGCTCTTTTGGTTTCGTCTTCTTTTTGCTCGAGATGTTCGTCGTCTATTTCTTTTTTTCGATATTCGTCTATTTCAATTTCCCAGCCTGTGAAAACTATTTTTTTATCGTTTCCAATTACTGTAAAAATTAAATCTTTTACTGCGGCATCTTTAAAATCAAGAGAAAACAAAACCTGGTTTTGGGATCCTGCTGCCAGAACTTCTTCAATTTTCTGGTTTAATTTTTGAACATCAATATGCACTCGCATCCAGGTTCGTAAATAAGATCCTCGATGTACAAAAATGATTTTTCTGGGCAAATGTCTTAAAGCCGGTTCTGCAATGGCTTCTTTTTCTATTTTATAATATTTAAAATAATTGTCGTTTATTTCGAGATAATTGCGTTTGTCTAAGCCTTCAAATTCTAAATTCCAAACTACAAGTTTATCTTTTAATTCAAAACGTTCCTGAATGTCATTGGAGTTTTTTATTCTTTCAATTAACTGAGAAAAACGTTCTTCGTTATCATAAAATCTATGACAACGTCGGTTTGCTATAATTTTTTCTTGTTTTTGTTCTTCGCTTATTTCAGTTTCATTATTGGCTTCAAAGTCCAGTAAAACCGTATCATCGTTGTATAATTTAAAGCCTCCGTTTTGGTAAATATGAAGATAGATTCGCTTCGACTTTTTACCTCGAATGTTTTTGGGTTCGTCTAACGGATATTTCTCTTCTTCAAGCTCTAATTTCTCCATCGGAAACGGAACATCAATTTTATAATACCGATCTTCCACCATAGAAAACCATGACATTTGAAAACGATCTGCATCAAACGGAATATGAATTAAACCGGAAAAAGCTGATTGGTTTAAATGATAGTATTTAGATTGTGTTTCCATTTCTGAAAGTTCTTCTTCAGAATAAAAACAAATATTATTCTCCAGTTTTATATCTGAAATTACATGTTTTGAAGAATTGACAAATGCAATCGAATCAATATACGTTAAAAGTTCGCGATCGTGAAAAACGCTGAAAGTGGCTTTAAAATAAGTACTCGCCAGATTGACTTGTTCATAATAATTTGAACCGAAATAATGCATATAATAAACCAGCGGGGTGCCAAGTATGACTGCAAGCCATATTGAGAAATACAAACCATTAAAAAATCCTGTTTTTTGATACGTAACCAAAGCATAAACACCATAATCTACAAAAAGCAGCAATGCGGTTATCACAATAACGCCAAACACAAATTTTAAACTGATACTGGCACTGGATTTTCCGTAATAAAAAAAGTAAAAATAACCGCACCAAGCGATGGCAGCATTAAAAAACACCGCAAATCCAAGTCCGAGGAAGTACAATAGAAAATAACTTATAAGCGCGGCAACAAACAATAATCCGACAGGAAAGAAAATTTCTCCGCTAAAATAAACGGGATCAACTCTTTTATACGAACGATAATTTTTCATGATACTTTTATTCTTCAATTTTAAAACCGCAAATGTAGAAGTTCGTTATAGCGGAGGAGTCATTATAAATGATGATTTTTTTTTTAATTGTGAATGGTGGATTGTGAATTTTCAGTCGCAGTTTTCAGTCGCAGTTTTCAGTCGCAGTTTTCAGTCGCAGTTTTCAGTCGCAGTTT